>DATLHT010000354.1:0-5960 GCA_035539795.1 Burkholderiaceae bacterium | reverse complement strand
GTACAGGGATGGCGCAGCGGCCATGTACCCGAGATGCCCCACCAAGAACGTGTAGCCGTCAGGGGCAGCGCGCGCGGCCTTGGTGGCACCGATGGTGCCGCCAGCACCACCGACGTTTTCGATGATGATGGCTTGGCCGATGTTCCTGCCGACTCGTTCGGCAATGTTTCTCGCCATGCCGTCGGTGGGACCACCCGCGGCGAATGGAACGATCCAAGTAATGGCCTTGTTTGGCCAGGCTTGGGCAGCGGCGAGTGCGCTTGATGCAGCGAGCGCGATGCTAAGGCTCAGTTTCAAGGCGGTTGATTTCATTTGGTCTCTCGCTTTCGTGGCTTCGGTGAGGGCAAGACGAGGGGATCTGCGCCTTGTCAGTTGTCTTTGCGCGCGAGCGCGTTGGTCAAGTCTTGGGAAGATGCGACTGCGCGGTCCACCATCTGTGGCGCGAGGCCCAGGTAGTTGACGGGGTCGGTGAGCTGCGTCAGCGCGGCGCGGTCGATCGACTGCAGAACGGCCGGCATGGCGGCCAGCGCGTCTTCGAGCGTGCCGCCGTGGCTGTTGACATGCCGGCATGCCTCATAGACCACGTCATGGGCAGGCTGGCGCCCCATGACAGGTGCGAGACCCATCATCACGGCCTCGGCGACGATGAGCCCTTGGGTGATGCCGAGGTTGCTTCGCATGCGTGCCTCGTCGACCACCAGGCCACTCAGGCAGAACTTCGCCTGATTCAGGGCTCCGGCGGTCAAGACGAAGCTTTCGGGGATTGCAATCCACTCGGCATGCCAGGGACCAGTCGCGCGCTCAAAGTCCTGGATCGTCGCGTCCAGCATCAGCCCAGCATGTTGGCGGACTGCTTTGGCCGCAGCGAGCATCAGCTCGCTCGAGATGGGGTTTCGCTTTTGCGGCATCGTGCTGCTTGCACCCCGCCCCTTGACGAAGGGTTCGCTGACTTCTGAGAACTCGGTCGACGCCATGATCATGATGTCGGTGGCGACCTTGCCCAGGGATCCGGTGATGAGTGCGAGCAGATTCACGCACTCGGCAAATGAGTCGCGCGCCACATGCCAGGTAGTGGTGGGCACACCGAGATGCAACTCTTCTGCCAGGGCGGCCTGAACGTCGAACCCCCGATCGCCAAGTGAAGCCAGGGTGCCTGCGGCACCGCCAAATTCGACGACCAGGACCCGTTCGCGCAGCTGAGTCAATCGCTGCTGATGCCGGTCGAACATGGCTAACCAGACGGCGGCCTTGTAGCCGAAGGTCACCGGCAAGGCTTGCTGCAAGTGGGTGCGACCAGCCATCGGGGTGTCGCGGTACTTGTGCGCCATGTCCGCAAGTAGCGAGCGGACCTCTTGAAGGTCTGCATCGATGATGTCCAGCGCCGCCCGCAGTTGCAGAACGTTTGCGGTGTCCATGATGTCCTGCGTGGTTGCGCCCCAGTGAACGTAGCGCCCCGCATCGCCCGTCATTGCGACGAGTTGGTGCACCAGCGGCAGGATCGGGTAGCCCACGAGCTCCGTTTCTAGGCGGAGCCGGTCGAAGTCAATGCGCTCAGGGCGGCTCTCGCGCGCAATGACTTCCGCCGCTTCGGTCGGGATGACACCGCATCGGGCTTCTGCCTTGGCCAGCGCAATTTCCACCTCGGTGCATCGAGCCACAAAGGTTGCGTCTGCGAAGACCGCACGCATCTTGGGCGTACCAAACGCGTCCCGGTACAGAATCGAGTCCAGTACGGTGCTTGCGTGAAAGGGGGGGAAGGGCATGCGATTACAAATATGTTGACAAAAAACGAACATAATGGCATGTTCGAACACATGAATGCTAATTTGTTCGAACATACTGTGTATCAGGGTTTACCCTTAGTCTTGTGCTTTGTTGTGAGGGATCTGCCATGAGCGTTCCACGTGCCGCAGACCTTGCGCGCGATATCGCTCAGGGGATTTCCAGTGGGCGCTTCCCAGTTGGCTCGGTACTCCCAACGGAGTTCGAACTGTGTGACCGTTACCAGGCGACGCGGTACGCGGTTCGCCTGGCGCTCGCAGAGCTTCAAGAGCAGGGGCTCATCTCACGCAAGAAGAACGTGGGCTCAACCGTTCTGGCCTCCAAGCCCACGACCGGTTTTGTTCAGTCCCTGACCTCGGTGGAGGACCTGGTCCTCTTCGGCGCGTCAAACTTCCGCGCAATACACAGCGTGGAAGAGGTCGTGGTGGACGTCGCGTTGGCGAAGGAGCTCGGCTGTGAGGGTGGCAGTCGATGGATACGGATTTCGAGCCTGCGCTTTGACAGCGCCAACCAGAAGCGGCCCGTCGCCTGGCTCGACATTTACGTAGACCCCATCTACGCCGATGTCATCGACACGGCGCGACAGTCACCAAACGTCTTGATTAGCTCCCTTATAGAGTCGCGCCATGGCCGTCGTATCGGGCGCATCCAGCAGGTGATCGACGCGACAGCGGTGCCTGCCGAAATGGCGGATGCATTGAAGGCTGAGGCGGGCTCACCCGCCCTCAAGATCGTTCGTCGATACCTCGACGCAGCGAACGAAGCGTTTGAGATGTCGATAAGCATTCACCCTGCAGGGCGATTGACCGTATCGACGGATCTCAAACGCTCAAAGGAGTGACGACACGCTCGCTCCCGAGGTGCAAGTCGCCGCTGAAGAGGTTGGTCATGCTGCGGCTGATGGCCTAGCTGGTTCTTCTGAGTCGGCCATGTTCGGGCGTTGGGCCAACGGATAAGCGTCCGTTCAAGCTTGGATGCGCTCACGCAGCCTTGATGGGCATCACGTGCACCCAGTCGCAGTCCACCTGAACCCGGATTGCCTGGCCGCCACAGAGACTGCGCCTCTGTGGCCCTGAGCGAATCAGGCTAAACGAGACTCCCTCCAGGCCTACAACGGACGCCTTTGCGAGTGTGGTCTCGCCCAGATTGCGCACCTCCGTCACTCTAGCCTCAACGGCAACGAGGCCTGGATTGGCGCGCTTGAGTTCAATACCTTCATCTGTGTCGATGTGCAGTCCATCACTCTGAACGACCCAGGTGACCATCTGCCCTGAAATCAGCCGCCGCTTGTCCCTCACTCGAAGGTGCGGTCCGCTGGTGACGGCATCCGCTGGTAGCCACTCGAGCCAGCCCATTTGTGCGTCGGTGTCGGCTTCCGACAAAGGTCCAAGCCAGCGACCCGCGAAGCGGTTGTGCACGCCCATCAGGTCGGCAACCCGGGCGTTTCGAGGCGATCGGTACACCTGTGCTGGGTGTCCCTGCTGCAAGACCCGCCCGGCGTCCATGACAACGATGCTGTCGGCTAGGTGACGGGCCTCCATAAGGTCGTGAGTCACCAGTACGATTGGAATACGCAGGTTTCTACGCAACTCGGCCAGAAGCTCGTAGAGCGAGCGCCGGCTCATCTGGTCGACTGCCGAGAACGGTTCATCGAGCAGCAGGAGCCGGGGCTGCCGCGCCAGTGCTCGAGCCACGGCAACGCGCTGTTGTTGGCCGCCAGACAGCGCCGAAGGCTTGCGCGCCTGCTGCTCGACGGAGATGCGAACTTGGTCAAGCCACTGCTGAGCCTGGGCCTTGCGCTCTTTCACAGGGAGGTGCAGCAAGGACAGGCTCACGTTGTCCAGGGCTGAGAGGTGGGGCATGAGGGCGTAGTTCTGAAACACTAGCCCGACGTGACGGTCCTGCGGTGCCAGATGTATGTTGGCCTCGGTATCGCTCCAAACCTCATCGCCCACCGATATGGTTGCACTGGTGGGTCGCATCAAACCGGCCAGAGCACGCAGCATGGAAGTCTTGCCCGCGCCCGAAGGCCCAACCAAGGCCATCAATTCGCCGGACTCACAGGTGAACTCGCCCTCCAGCAGCATGGGCAGCTGCTGGGAGACCCGCACGCGCAGCCCTCGACCTGTGTTCGACACCGGGAGTGCGCTCATCGCGTCTTGACCAATCGAGCAGTTGCGAAGAACGATGCGGCGACAGCTGTCAGGGACATCAGCAATAGCAACAGCGCCATCTCGTCGGCGCCGCGCAGATCGAATGACTGCACTCGGTCGTAGATGCTGATGGCGATCGTCTTGGTCTCGCCCGGGATACTTCCGCCCATCATTAGCACTACGCCGAACTCACCCAGTGTATGCACGAAAGTCAGTACCGCAGCGGACAGAACCCCTGGCCAGGCCAGCGGCAGTTCCACTCGCACAAAGGTCTGCCAGGGGCTTAGTCCACTTACAGCCGCCGCTTCCGCAAGGTTGGACGGGATGGCCTCGAAGGCCCGCTGGACGGGTTGCACCATGAAGGGGATGTTGAAGACGGCCGAGGCGATGAGCAAGCCTGCGAAGTTGAAGGTGAGCTGGACGTCGAAGGTCTCTTGCATCCAGCGACCTACGGGGGATGCTCCGCCCAGGGACGCCAATAGGTAGTAGCCAAGCACTGTGGGAGGTAGCACCAAGGGCAAGACCACCACGGCTTCGATGAGGGACTTGCCCGCGAAGCGCGTGTGTGCGAGCCAGCGCCCCAGCCACAAGCCCAGGGGCATCAGCACCAGCAGCGTGACTGCCGCCAGCTCCAGCGAAAGAGACAGGGCCTGCCAGTCCATGGGTTCAGGGGTTGGGCATGGCAAAGCCGTACTTCACCATGATGGACTGCGCCGCAGGTGTTGAGAGGTAGTCGTAAAAGGCACGTGCTGAAGCTGGAGCATTGCGCATGAGGACCATTCGCTGCGCCAGCGGTTTGTGCCAGGACTCGGGGATGAGCGCAAAGTCACCCTGGCGGGCCACCTGGGGTGCCAGGGCCAGGGAGTACGCGATGATGCCGCCCTGTGTCGACCCCGAGATGGCGAACTGCGCCGTCTGTGAAATGTTCTCGCCAACCACGAGGAACGGCCCGATGCGTTGCCACAAGCCGGCATGCTGCAGCGCCTCCTTGGCCCGCATGCCGTAGGGAGCATGGTCGGGTGATGCGATAGCGAGTTTCTTGAGACGTCCATCGGCCAAAGCCGCTGCAAGATCGGCGAGCGCCCCATCTGCCCTTACCGGACCTCCTTTGGGCACCATGAGGCCGATACGTCCATGGGCATAGAGACGTCCCCGATCAACGGTTTTGCCCGCGTCGGCCAACTTGAATACGAAGTCTTCGTCCGCAGACATGAACAGGTGGAACGGGGCGCCCTGAAGAATCTGCGAGTAGAAGTTGCCAGAGGACCCAAAGACCAGTCGCAGGCGCTGCCCAGTGGACTTCTCGAATTGCTCGGCGACTTCCTCCAAGGCGAACCTGAGGTCAGATGCGGCGGCCAGGGTGGGCACCTCAAGTGACTGTGCTTGGGCCGTCATCGGAGCCAGTGGCACGGTCAATGCAATCCAGAGAATCACCTTGCGGCGACTTCTAAGTGGCATGGTGATGAGTCCTCTTGATGCAGGGTGGAAGGGTGCGTTGGTGTCTTGCCAGAGCGGTATCACCAGCGCCAGATGCGGCCCGGGGCCGCTTCCCAAACGCATCACTTGGCGGGTGCTAAAGCCGTACCGCGGGGCTGAGGAGTTTAGATCGGGCGGGCACCGAAGCGGACGAATACGTTGACAACTGTGAGTTGTCACTGATTCGGCTATTGCACATCTACCGGGCAAGCGAGGGGATTCCTAAAGTCAGCACCGTCGATTTCCCGACGGATTCAACTCTAGGAGAACTCAATGTCCACCACCAAAGACCTGACCGGCCGTATTGCCGTCATCACGGGCGCATCCAGCGGAATGGGGCAGGCCACGGCGCGTCTGCTGGCCGCTCGGGGCGCTAAAGTTGCCCTCCTGGCACGTCGCCAAGACGCCCTGCAGAAACTCGCCGATGAGATTCGCAAGGCTGGCGGCACCGCACTGGCGATCGCGACCGATGTGACCGACCAGACTGCTGTGGACGCCGCAGCGGCCGCGGTGCTTCGCGAGTTTGGCGAGGCTGACCTTGTCTTCAAC
>DATLHT010000353.1:0-14518 GCA_035539795.1 Burkholderiaceae bacterium | reverse complement strand
ACACATCGGACGTCAGCCAGGCCAGCAAAGTGGCTCTGGCGGCGTGCTTGTCGGCGGGCGGCACCGCATCTTCGAGATCGACGATAACGGCATCGGCGCCGGATTGCAGAGCCTTGTCGAGCCGCTCCGGCCGGTTGGCCGGCACGAACAGGTAGGAGCGCGGCATGGCTGGAGCGGTCATGCGGGCACTCCCGGAAACAGCCGGCCGATATGCGGATGGTCCGCCAGCTTCCAGGCCCATGTGTAGAACGCCGACATGTCGGCTTCGGTCGCGGCGGATGCGAATACCGCGAGGCGCGTGGCCTTCTGCTCGATCTCCTCGCGGCTCAAGGTGTTGCCGGGATCGCCCTTCGGCTCGTCGACGCGGCCGTCCAGCACGCGGCCATCGATGGTGTGCACCGTAACCTTGCCGATCCAGCGCGCGGGATAGGTGCGGTCGACCTCGTCATCGAGCACCATCTCGACCTTGTCGCGGAATGCCGCGACGTCGTGATGCAGGTAATCCTGCTCGAACTCGCGTACGCCCGCCACGCCCTTCACGGCGATCAGGCCGAGCACGGTACCCATCGAGAACTTGCCTTGATGGACGGTCTGCGGGACGGCCACCGCGCCGAGTACATCGATCGCGCCCTGGTGCACGCGCGTAATCACGCGCGCGATGCCATCGTGACGCAGGTCGTGCGCGCGCATCACGGCCAGCAGTGCATCGGCAGCCGGATGCGTGTGGCGGCACGAAGCATGGAACTTGAACGAGGTTTCGGCCAGTGCCCAGCGTGTACCGAGACGGTCGGTGAGTCTGGCAGGATCGGCATCCTTTGACATGCCGGCGGCCATGCCCTGTGCGCCTTCGAGAATCTGGCGCGCGCCGGTGAAACCCTCAGCGGCAAGATAGGCGGACAGCAAGCCATCGGCCGCCGCCTTCGCGGTATGCAATTGCTTCGAGTCCGCCGCATCGCGCAGGAACTCCCACAACCCGCTGGCCTGCGTGCCCGCCGAGCCAAAGGCGTGCAGCATCTGCTCCGGCGTGAGCTGCAGCAGATTGCCGACCGCAGCCGCAGCAGCCACCGTACCAGCCGTGCCCGTCGTGTGGAAGATACGGTAGTGCGAGCGCCCGAGGAACTCGCCCACGCGGATGCCAACTTCGTAGCCGGCCACGGCAGCCGTCAACAGGTCGCGGCCCGAACGGCCCGTGGCCTGCGCGACTGCCAGCACGGCCGGAAAGACCACGGCGGCCGGATGGAATACCGAGCCGTTGTGCACGTCATCCTGTTCGATGAAATGCGACGATGCACCGTTGATCATGGCCGCCATATACGGACTGGTGGTGCGGCGTGAAATGAGGATCTCTGCAGCGCCGTGAGCCGTGCCCGGCGCTGGCCCCATGGCTGCGCAGAAGCGTTCGATCGCAACCACAGCACGTGCGCCCTTGCCCGCCAGCGCCGAGCCGACCCAGTCGACGAAGAGGTTTTCGGCACGGCGGATGACCGCCTCGGGAATGTCCTGGAACGTCAGGGTGGCCGCAAAAGCAGCCAGAGTCTGGCCGGGTGTGGAGGTCATGGCAGATGAATTCTTCAGAGATACGTCACGGTTGGATGTCAGATCGCCCGCCCGGCATGGAGTGCAGCGATGGCCTCCGCACTGTAGCCGAGGCCAGCCAGGATACTGTCCGTATGTTCGCCGAGCGCGGGCACGGGGTCCATGCGCACCGGCTCGCCCGGCGCAACCCCGGGTGGCAACAGTGCCGGCACCCTGCCGGCTGGCGTATCCACCTCGGTCCAGCGCTGGCGTGCCGCCAGCTGTGCATGTTGCCAGACATCCTGCATGTCGCTCATGCGCGCATTGGCGATATGGGCTTCTTCGAGCAGACTGATGATCTCTGCCGAGGTCTTGCCGGCAAAGGCCGCCGTGATCAGCGCACGCAGCTCTGCCTGATGTTCGACACGTCGCGTATTGCTGTTGAAGCGCGTATCGCTGACGAGCACGCCCTGCCCCAGCACTGTCGTGCAGAACGCCGCCCACTCGCGCTCGTTCTGCACGCCGAGCAGCACCGCCTTGCCATCGCCAGCGACAAATGGGCCGTACGGAAAGATCGTGGCGTGTGCAGCGCCGGCACGCGGGGGCGGAGCCGCGCCTTCGAAAGCGTAGTACAGCGGAAAGCTCATCCATTCGGCCATGCATTCGAGCATCGAGATATCAATGCGGCAACCCTGCCCTGTCTTACCGCGCTGGATCAGTGCGCCAAGGATATTGGTGTAGGCATACATGCCGGCAGCGATATCGGCAATCGAACAACCGGATTTCACCGGCGTATCCGGCGTACCGGTCACGGACAGGAAACCCGATTCGCCCTGGATCAGCAGGTCGTAGGCCTTTTTATCGCGATACGGGCCATCGCTGCCATAGCCGGAGATATCGCAGACGATCAGCCGCGGATAGCGCTCGCGCAGCACCTCGTACGACAGGCCGAGGCGCGCTGCAGCGCCCGGCGCCAGGTTCTGCACCAGCACGTCGGCCTGCGCCAGCAGCTTGTCGAGAATGCCGCCCGCCTCAGCATGTTTGACGTCGAGCGTCAGGCTTTCCTTCGAGCGGTTGGTCCAGACGAAATGGGAGGCCAGCCCGTTGACGCGGTCATCGTAGCCGCGTGCGAAATCGCCCACGCCCGGCCGTTCGACCTTGATCACGCGCGCGCCGAGGTCGGCCAGCTGGCGTGTGCAGAACGGTGCGGCAATGGCATGTTCCAACGTAATGACCGTGATGCCGTCGAGCGGGCGCATGGCAATCTCCTCAGAACGAACGCGGCATGCCCAGCACGTGCTCGGCAACGTAGGACAGGATCAGATTGGTCGAGATCGGTGCGACCTGGTACAGGCGCGTCTCGCGGAACTTGCGCTCGACATCGTATTCTGCTGCAAAGCCGAAGCCACCATGGAACTGCAAGCAGGCATTGGCTGCCTCCCACGAGGCGTCAGCCGCCAGCAGTTTCGCCATATTGGCTTCCGTGCCGCACGGCTTCTGCGCATCGAACAATGCAGCTGCCTTGAAGCGCATGAGATTCGCCGCCTCGATATTGGTATAAGCGCGCGCAATCGGGAACTGCACGCCCTGGTTCTGGCCGATGGGCCGGCCGAAGACCACGCGCTCGTTCACGTACTTGGTCACCTTGTCGATGAACCAGTAGCCATCGCCGATGCACTCGGCGGCGATCAGCGTACGCTCGGCATTCAGGCCGTCGAGAATGTACTTGAAGCCCTTGCCTTCCTCGCCAATCAGATTCTCCGCCGGCACTTCCAGATTGTCGAAGAACAGCTCATTGGTCTCGTGGTTGACCATGTTCAGGATCGGCTGCACCGTCATGCCGCGGCCGATGGCATCGCGCAGGTCGACGATGAAGATCGACATGCCTTCCGATTTCTTCTTCACCTCGGCCAGCGGTGTGGTGCGGGCCAGCAGGATCATCAGGTCAGAATGCTGGATACGCGAGATCCATACTTTCTGGCCGTTGATGACGTACTTGTCGCCCTTGCGCACCGCCGTGGTCTTGATCTTGGTGGTATCAGTGCCGGTGGTCGGCTCGGTCACGCCCATTGACTGCAGGCGTAGCTCGCCGCTGGCGATCTTCGGCAGATAGAACTGTTTCTGTGCCTCCGAGCCATGCCGCAGCAGCGTGCCCATGTTGTACATCTGGCCGTGGCAGGCACCCGAGTTGCCGCCGGAACGGTTGATCTCCTCCATGATGACCGAAGCCTCCGTCAGGCCGAGACCGGAGCCGCCGTACTCCTGCGGAATCAGCGCTGCCAGCCAGCCGGCCTTGGTCAGTGCGTCCACGAATTCCTCGGGATAGCCGCGGGCCTCGTCGACCTTACGGAAGTATTCGGCAGAGAATTCGCCGCACAGATCGCGCACGGCTTCGCGGATATCCTGGAACTGGTCGGTGCTATCGAGCGTCATGGAATTACCTTGAATCAGTCAGAACAGAATGCGTTGATAGAAAGAATCAGCCGATCGTGGCCGTGGCTGTCATGGTTAACCAACCCTCATGGTCCTGCGCCCACAGGCGCACGGTCTTGCCGTCGGCATCGAGCGCGCCGCTCACCCGGAAGGTATGGGGTGTAAATGTCGGGCGCACAGCCTTGAAGTCGAAGGATTGCACCGTGGCATCAGGCAGATTGCGCCGCAGCAGGTCCACCAGCAGCGTGGCGAGCAGCGGACCATGCACCACCAGACCGGGATAGCCTTCCACCTCGGTCACGTACGGATGGTCGTAATGGATGCGATGGCCATTGAAAGTCAAAGCTGAATAGCGGAACAGCAGCGTGGCATCGGCTTCGATATCGCGCGACCATTGCGCATCCTGTGGTGCGGGCTGCGGCGCAGGCACAGGATCGCCAGGCTGCGGATGGGCGCGGTAGACGATGTCGTGCTCTTCGCTCAGCAGCACGCCTTCGGCGTCGCTCATTTCGTGGCGCACCAGCACAAAAGCCAGCGTGCCGCTACGGCCTGTCTTGACCTGCACATCGTCCACGGTCGAAGTACGTGTGACCGCGCTGCCGAGTGCCGGTGCACGGTGGAACACCAGCCGGCCGCCGGCCCACATGCGGCGCGGCAGCGGAACCGGGGGCAGAAAGCCACCGCGGCTGGCGTGACCGTCCGGTCCCAGTTCGGACTGGCGGTGCAACGGCAGGAAGTAGAGCCAATGCCACAATGGCGGCAGGGGATCACCTGCGCGTGGCGCGGGATCGTCCCGGTCGAGCGTCGCAGCAAGCGCGGCTACCGGCGTCAGGGTGATCTGGTCATCGTGCCGCTCGGTGCGGCCGATCCATTGCTGCAGGTGGGCGAGGTCCATGGAAAAAACGCGGCAAGGCATGAGGAATGCGGCCACTATGCCTGCGCCCACCAGCCTTGCCTATTCGCATGTGCCAAAGCGCGGGTTTCGCCCAGCTGAAGTCTCGGCGCGTGTTTCCCCCAAGCCGCAGTCTCCGCTACACTCGGGCGTTGCCCTCACCTCACCGGCCACCGCCTTCATGCACTACGATCTGACCGACCTGCGCCTGTTCCTGCACGTGGGCGATACCGAAAACCTCACGCGTGCGGCCGAGCGGGCCTGCCTGTCGCTGCCGGCGGCCAGTAACCGCATCAAACAGCTCGAAGAGGCGTTCAAGACGCAATTGCTGGTGCGGCAGGCCAAGGGCGTACAACTCACGCCCGCCGGCCACATGCTGCTGCAGCATGCACGCGAGGTATTCCGCGAGCTGGAGTGCCTGCATGCTGACCTGCAGCCCTTCGCGGAAGGCGTCAAAGGCCGGCTGCGCGTGCTGGCCAACACCACGGCCACGCACTCCTTCCTCGCCGATGCGCTGTCGCGCTTTCTGACCGACAATCCCGGCGTGGACATCGAACTGGAAGAACAGCTGTCGCAGGAAATCGTGGCGACGCTGAATGCTGGCGGCGCCGACCTCGGCATCGTGGCAGGCAGTGTCGCCACCGAAGGGCTGGAGGTGCAGCTGCTGGGCAGCGATGACCTGATCGTCATCGCCTCGATCAACCATCCGCTGCCGAGCTTCAAGAAACTGCGCTTTGCCGATCTGCTCGATGCCCACCGTTTTGTCGGCCTGAATGAATTCAGCGCCATCCAGTCCTTTCTCGACGGCATCGCCGCCGGACTCGGCAAGCGCATCAGTCTGCGGGTCCGGGTCGGTAGTTTCGACGCGGTGTGCCGCATGGTCGAAGCCGGCGCGGGCATCGCCATCGTCCCGCGTTCGTGCGCCATGCGCTACGCCAACCGCAAGGACCTGCGCATGGTGTCGCTGACGGATCCCTGGGCACGCCGCGAGATGCGCCTGTGCCGGCGTCCTGGCGGCAACCTTCCGCAATTCGCGGACACCCTGATCCGCTACCTCACTGAAGCCGCCCAGGCGACAGTCTGACGCCCCTGGCGCTGCGTTCAAAATCCACGAACGCAGCTTTCGAAAATGTGCGCTGGTCGCGCCATGGGCTGCTCCATATACTGCTCCGCAGAACGAATCGAGCGGAGACATCATGCTGCACAACGCCCTCCAGGGCATCAAGGTGCTGGACCTGTCACGGATCCTCGCCGGCCCCTGGTGCACCCAGAACCTGGCCGATCTCGGCGCCGAGGTGACCAAGATCGAGCGCCCCGAGGGCGGTGACGATACCCGCGGCTGGGGCCCGCCCTACCTGGAATCGCCGGACGGCACGGCGCGCATGTCGAGCTACTTCATCTGCTGCAATCGCGGCAAGCGCTCCATGACGCTCGATTTCTCGACGCCGGAAGGCCTCGCCACGCTGCGCGCGTTGGCGGCGGAAGCCGATGTGCTGGTCGAGAACTACAAGGCCGGCACGCTGGCGCGCTACGGACTCGACTACGACACGCTCCGGGCACTCAATCCACGCCTCGTGTATGTCTCCATCACCGGCTTCGGGCAGACCGGCCCGATGGCCGACAAACCCGGTTATGACTACGTATTCCAGGGCATGGGCGGGCTGATGAGTTATACCGGCCAGCCGGATGGCATGCCGGGCGCGGGCCCGCTGCGTACCGGCGTGGCGGTGGTCGATGTGACCACCGGCATGTATGCCACCACCGCGGTGCTGGCTGCGCTGTTCCAGCGCCATGCGACCGGTACCGGCGCCTATCTCGACATTGCACTGCTCGATGCCGCTGTCGCACTCAACGCCAACCAGGGCGCAAACTACCTGATTTCCGGCAAGAACCCGGAGCGCAGCGGCAATGCCCACCCCAACTGCGCACCGTATGAAGTCTTCCGCTGTGCGGACGGCTATCTGATCCTCGCCATCGGTAATGACACACAGTTCGCGCGCTTCTGCGAGGTGGCGGGGCTGGAAACGCTAGCTACCGACGCGCGTTATGCCCTCAACTCGGCGCGCATCGAAAATCTGCCGGCCTTGCGCGCCATGCTCGCCAAAGTGTTCCCCACGCGCACACGCCAGGCGTGGACGGAGGCCTTCGATGCCGCGGGTGTGCCGTGGGGTCCGATCAATACGCTCGAAGAAGTCTTCGCGCACCCGCAGGTCATCCATCGCAAGCTGGTCCAGCATGCCGACCATCCGGTGCTCGGTCGCATCCCGATGGTACGCAACCCGATGCTAGCCGACATGCCCGAAGCCCGGCGGCAGCCGCCGCCGCTACTCGGCGAAGAGCCTTGAACCATCCGCTTTCCATTTTTTAGTCGCATAGCTACACCCGCTCATACAACAATCGATGCAGGAGACATGATGAAAAAGTACGCTGCCCTCACCGCTGCCACGCTGGCCCTCGCCGGCTTCGCCACTACCGCACATGCGGAGTATCCGGACCGTCCGGTCAAGCTGATCGTGCCGTATGCCGCAGGCGGCACCACCGACATCGTCGCGCGCATCGTCAGTACCAAGCTGAGCGTCATCCTCAAGCAACCGGTCGTGGTGGACAACCGCCCCGGCGCGGGCGGCGCAGTGGGCAGCGCATTCGCAGCCAAGCAGGCGCCCGATGGCTACACGCTGGTGATGGTGGTGGAAAGCTCCCACGCTGTGAATCCGAATGTGTACGCCAAGACGCCCTACGATCCGGTAAAGGATTTCGCGCCGATCAGCAATCTCGCCGACGTACCGAACGTGCTGGTGGTGAACCCTGATTTCCCGGCCAAGGACCTGCCCGAGTTCATCAAGCTGCTGAAGGCCAACCCGGGCAAGTATTCGTTCGGCTCGTCCGGCAACGGCGGCTTGAGCAATATGAATGGCGAGCTGTTCATGCATGCCACCGGCACCAAGATGCTGCACGTGCCGTACAAGGGCTTGGGGCCGGCGCTGAACGACGCGGTCGCCGGGCAGATACAGGTGGTATTCGACAATATTCCGTCGTCGTCCGGCCTGATCGAAGGCAAGCGCCTGCGCCCGCTGGCCGTGGCCGCGAAGCAGCGCCTGAAGTCGCTGCCGAATGTGCCGACCTATGCCGAGATGGGCCTGCCGATCATGAACAATCCGTCGTGGTTCGGTCTCGGTGCACCCGCCGGCACGCCCGCGCCGGTGCTCGACACGCTGAACAAGGCCGTGCGTCAGGCACTGGCCGATCCGGAGGTGATCGCCGCCATCGAGAAGCAGGGTGCCTTCCCCGCGCCGATGACGCGCAAGGCCTTCGGCGACCTGATCGAGAGCCAGAACAAGCACTGGCAAAAGCTCGTGACCGATATCAAGTTCACCAAGCTGCAATAAGGCACGCCATGACCCAGGATATCGCTTTCAAGCACGCCGCCGTCGCGGTCGACGGCCGTGGCGTGGCCACACTCACGATCCGCGAGGCAGGCTCGCTCAATATTCTCGGCACACCGGTCATCGACGATCTGCGCGCTGCCGTCGCAGGGCTGGCGGCACGCGACGACATCCGCGTGCTGGTCGTGGCGGGCGCGGGCGAAAAAGGCTTCATCGGCGGCGCCGACATCAAGGAAATGGTCGCCCTGCGACGTGCCAGCGGCGAGGCCTTCATCAGCGGCCTGCGTGCGCTGTGCGATGCGCTGCGGCTGTTTCCCGCCCCGGTGATCGCGCGCATGCCGGGCTGGTGCCTCGGGGGCGGCCTGGAACTGGCGCTGGCCTGCGACCTGCGCATCGCCGCGGACAATGGCCATTTCGGCATGCCCGAGGTACGCGTCGGCATTCCGTCCGTGATCCATGCAGCGCTGCTGCCGCGCCTGGTGGGCCAGTCGCGCGCCACCTGGCTGCTGCTGACCGGCGAAGTGATCGATGCCGCCGAAGCACTGTCGTGGGGCCTCGTCAATCGCGTGGTGCCGCAAGCGGAGCTCGATGCCGAAATCGACCGTGTGGCCGCCATCCTGGCGGAATGCGGACGGGTGGCGATGCGCCAGCAGAAGCGTCTGCTGCGCGAATGGGAAGACGAGCCGCTCGAGACCTCCATCGGCAATAGCGTGGCGGAGTTCGGCAGCGCCTTCGAAACCGGCGAGCCGCAGCATCATATGCAGGCGTTCCTTAACCGCAAGCGCTGAGCAGGCTGCCCGTCATCAGCTTTCGTCTGCGCCCTTTTCCTGCCGCGTCGCCACGACGCGCGGATCGTTGACGAGAAACTGGATGAACGCCTCGGTGAATCCGGGCAGGCGGCCGGCCGGCGGTGCGATCAGGTGCAGTTCGCGGCGAGCCCAGGGCTCGTCGATGGTGGCGACGGCGATGCGGTCCTGCGCCAGCGCCTCGGCCGCCACACTGCGCGGCACCAGCGCCACGCCCACGCCGTCGGCGACCAGCGACAGCACGGCATCGAAATCATGCGCGTGCAGCCGGACGTTGGGATGCTTGCCGGCGCGCTGTGCCGTCTCGCGCAGGAACAGGAAATTGCTGGTGGTGCGATTGATCGACACGAAATCGTAGTCGAGTGCGGCCAGGAAACGGATCCCCTCCTGGCCCGCCAGTGCGTGCCCCGGCGGTGTGACCAGCACCAGCTCATCGACGGCATAGCGCAACACCCGCATGTCGGCGCTTTCGACCGTGCCCGCGCAGATGCCGACATCGGCTTCCTGCGCGGCCACCGATGGCAGGATGGTGTGGCTAGCACGCTCTTCGAGTTCGATATTGATGTCCGGATTGGCGATCAGGAAGCGGCTGACAGCGCGCGTAACAAAACCGTTCAGCGAACTGCTGTTAGCCAGCAGGCGGATATGCCCCTTGAGCCCGGCAGAGAAGCGACCGACCTCGCCATGCATGCGCTCGATATTGACAAACAGGTCGCGCACATGCGCCAGCAGCGTTTCGCCGGCCGGCGTCAGCTCCATGCCGCGCGCCGCGCGCACGAACAACGGCGTGTGCATGGCCTGCTCGAGGTTTTTCAGGCGATAGCTGGCGGCAGACGCGGTGATGTGCACCACCGCCGCGCCGGCGGACAGGTTCTGAGCTTCGGCAATCGCCAGGAACAGGCGCAGATCAGTCAGTTCGTATCGCAAGACAGCTTCCGGAAGGTGGGCATACGCCGCATAGCTTAACCGAGCCTCCTCCCGCGCCGCCAGCCCGCGAGCGCCGCGGAACATCGACTGCTTGCCAAATCCGTGCAGTGCACTACAGTGATAGCAGTCAACCTGTGCCGTCGAGGTTCGTATGGATATCGAATTTCCGGGCGTGATGCCCGTCTATCACGGCGCAGATCTCCGCCTCGCCTTTCCAGCGATGGTAGATGGCCGGCAGGTGGAGTGCCGCATCAGCGCCGAGGCACTGAAGGATCATTTCGGTGCGAAGTCCGTCCGCGAGACGGATCTGCATGATGCCTTCAAGGCACATCGCGCTGAGATTGAGTCGGCCGCGCGCTGGATGCTACTCGGCACGACATCGAGTTGCATTGTGCTGCGCAGCGGGACACTGCGTTTCATGAAGTGTCACTGAGCCGCATGCCCTGTTCCGTGACCTTGACCGCGCGCCAGCTTGCGGCGGTGCGCCACGCTGTCGCATGGCTCCCGTAGCCCTCTTCTTCTGCTCATTCCCCCGACGTCTCTCGTCCTGTTGAGAACGGTCGCCCACGCTTGTGGCCCGGACGCACTCGCCGCGATGGCGATTTGCTGGCACACTGGCGGCGGCTTACCCCTCTAAAGGATGATATTCATGACAGCCCCATGTCATCTGCCCCCCTGCGCCACCTATGCAGTGCCTCCCGCACGCCCCACATCTCTGCAGACATGCATTCACCACGCCGGCCGCTGGCTGGCCGCCTTGAGCTTTGCGGCACTGGCGGCCTGCGGCGGAGGGGGTGGCGACGGCGGCACGACGAACATTGGTGGCGGGCAGAATGGCGGCGGCACGCCTCCCGCGACTGTATCGCCGCGCGGCATCGCCGTGCCCGGCCCCTGGGTGGCGTACTACAACACGGCGGCCGCGGCCGACCTACCGCGCATGGCCAACACCTTCCGGCTGATGGTCCTCGATCTCGATCCGGGCCTTAGTAACTTCAGCCCAGCGCAGGTCACGCAACTCAAGGCTGGTGGCAACAACCGCGTACTCAGCTACCTGAATATCGGCGCATGCGAGAACTTCCGGTCCTACTGGAGCACGGCGCCGGCGGGCATCATCTCGTGCAACGCCAATACGTCGGCCAAGCGCGGTGCCTACTCCGGCTTTCCCAACGAGACGTGGATGAGCCCCGGCAATGCCGATTACCAGAAGCTGATTCTCGAACATGTCGCACCGCGCTTGGTCGCCGTGGGCGCCGACGGTTTCTATCTCGACAATATGGAAATCGTCCAGCACAGCGCTACGGCCGCCAACGGCCCTTGCGATGCAGCCTGCCGGCAGGGCGGCCTCGACCTGGTCCGCAAGCTGCGTGAAAAGTACCCCGACCTGACCATCGTCATGCAGAATGCACTTGAAGACGTCACCCTTCTGGGCACGACTGGCGGTGTGCGCTTTGCCTCGCTGCTTGACGGCGTGGCCGGCGAAGGCGTGTTCGCGCCAACCTACAGCGCCTACAACGACAACCGGCTCGGCCTGTGGCGCGATGTGGGCTTCAAGCCCGGCGGCCGGCCATTCTGGGTGGGCACGCTCGATTATGTCGGCAACTGCACGGACCGCACCGCGGCCAATAGCGTGATGGCGACCAGCAGCGCGCGCGGCTTTTCACCGTATGTTTCGGACTCGACCCACGGCCTGCAAGACATATGTTATTGGTGAAGCCTCTGGCAATGCAGGCGGGGCCTCGCACAGGCCGACTACTGTGCCTTGCCATCGTTGCGGCAGGACTGGCCCTGGCCGGTGCCCTGCCCGCCGCTCGTGCCGAAGCCGCGCGCAGCCGCGTCATTGATGTGCCTGGTCCCTGGACTACCTATTACGGCGCAGCAACGAAGCTCGATCTGGCACAGGTAGCACGCACCTACCGCCTGCTGGTGATCGACGCCGATCCGGGACAACACAACTTCACCCCCGAGCAGATCGCGCAGCTGCGCGATGGCGGCCGTAACCGCGTCCTCAGCTACCTGAACATCGGCTCCTGCGAACGCTTTCGCACCTACTGGCGCACGACCGGCACGGCGATTCCCGGTTGCGGCGCCAACCTGCGGGCACACCGCGGCGTCTACCATGGCTATCCAGATGAAGTCTGGATGGATCCATCCAACCCCGACCACCAGCGCCTGATACTCGATTACCTCGCGCCCCGGCTGGTCGCACAGGGCGTGGACGGCTTCTATCTCGACAATATGGAAATCGTCGAGCACGCGTCTCGCGCCGCCAATGGACCGTGCAGTGCCACCTGCCGCCGGGGCGGGTTGGAACTGGTGCACAAGCTGCGCCAGCGCTATCCACAGATGACGATCGTGATGCAGAACACCGTCAGCCCGGAGACTCGCACCGCGCAAGTTGGCGGCGTGCCGTTTCCCACCCTGCTGGACGGCATCGCCCATGAAAGCGTATTCGCGCCACGTTACGATGCCGAGGCCGACACGCGGCTCACGCATTGGCTGGCATGGCGCAAAGAACAGCCCGGCCGGCATCTCTGGGTCGGCACGCTCGACTATGTCGGCAACTGCGACAACACAGAACGCGCCCGGGCTGCCGCCGCGCGCAGCCATGCACGCGGCTATGCGCCAGCAGTGTCCGATGCCAGTGCGGGGCAGCAGCGCATCTGCGACTGGCCACTGCCACTGGCGCAATAGGCCCGCCCGCTCCTCCTCCCCAGAGGCCATCGCGACCGCAATTCGGAACAAAGCGCGGGAAATCCCTCATTTGTTGCTGCATGCGTCACTCCATACAATCAAATGTCGGTGACCGGAAGGCGATGTTCAGAAGGTCAGATGCGCCAGCTGTGGGACCGAACGGACACAGAAGACAGGGCCCGTCATAGCCCTGCACGTGTGTTTCCATCCAGCCACGAGGAGGTAGCATGTCAGCAGATCAGTCCAGGAAGGGGCGCGATTCTCGCCGCAAGTTTCTCGGTAGTGCAAGTGTCGCCACGGCCGCTGGCGCGGCCACAATGGGTTTTCCAAGCATCGTCAAGGCCCAGGGCCCCGTCACGATGCGCTGGCAAAGTACCTGGCCACAGAAAGATATCTTCCATGAGTACGCCGCCGATTTCGTCACCAAGGTGAACGACATGACGGGCGGCGACATGAAGATCGAGCTGCTGCCCGCCGGCGCGGTGGTCAAGGCCTTCGACCTGATCGATGCGGTCAGCAAGGGCACACTGGATGGCGGCCATGGCGTGTGCGCCTACTGGTACGGCAAGAACTCCGCCCTCGCCCTGTGGGGCTCGGGCCCGGCCTGGGGCATGGATCCCAATATGGTCCTGGCGTGGCACAAGTACGGCGGCGGCAAAGAGCTGATGGCCGAAATCTACAAGGGCCTCAATCTCAACGTCGTGTCCTATCTGTACGGCCCCATGCCGACACAGCCGCTCGGCTGGTTCAAGAAGCCGGTGACCAAGTCCCAGGATATGAAGGGCCTCAAGTTCCGTACGGTTGGCCTGTCGATCGACATTTTTTCCGGCATGGGCGCGGCGGTGAATGCCCTGCCCGGCGGGGAAATCGTGCCGGCCATGGACCGCGGCCTGCTCGACGCGGCGGAGTTCAACAACGCCAGTTCCGATCGCGTGCTCGGCTTCCCTGATGTCTCCAAGGTGTGCATGCTGCGTAGCTTCCACCAATGCTCGGAAACCTTCGAGATCCTGTTCAACAAGGCCAAGTTCGATGCCCTGCCCGCCAAGCTCAAGGCCATCATCAACAACGCCGTGGAGGCCTCATCGGCCGATATGTCGTGGAAAGCCATCGACCGCTACTCCAAGGACTATGAAGCCATGCAGAAGCAAGGCGTGAAGTTCTACGCCACGCCGAACACCATCCTGCAGGATCAGCTCAAGACCTGGGACGAAGTCGTCAAGAAGAAAGAGGCCGAGAACCCGATGTTCAAAAAGGTCAATGCCTCGATGCGCGCCTTCGCGCAGCGCACCACGCGCTGGCAGAGCGACACGCTGGTCGACTTCCGGCTGGCCCAGACGCGTTACTTCTCTAAAAAGACCTGAGCCTGACCGGCTTCGTGTTTTGTACGACCTGCCATCCGGCCTCGCGCCAGATGGCAGTTTCCCGACACACAGAAGACGGCCATGCAAACATTCCTGCTATTTATCGATGCCATCAGCACCTTTGTTGGCAAGATCTTCGCGTGGCTGATCGTCAGCCTCACGCTGATGATCAGCTACGAAGTCTTCTCCCGCTACGCCCTCGGTGAACCGCACGCGTGGGTGTTCGATGTCAGCAACATGATGTACGGCACCCTGTTCATGATGGCGGGCGCCTACACCCTGGCCAAGAAAGGCCATGTCCGTGGCGATATCCTGTACGGCTTCCTCACGCCGCGGGTGCAGGCCAGTATCGACCTCGTGCTCTACATCGTGTTCTTCATTCCCGGCGTCATTGCCCTGGTGTGGGCCGGCTGGGAATTCTTCGGCGACTCACTGGCCCAGAATGAACGCTCATCGATCGCTGCCGACGGCCCGCCGATCTATCCTTTTAAACTGGTCATCCCGATTGCC
>DATLHT010000352.1:0-2659 GCA_035539795.1 Burkholderiaceae bacterium | reverse complement strand
GTCATCGTGCCTTTGTTCATCCCGACCGCTCTCGCGCTCGGCATCGACCTTGTGCATCTCGGCGTTGTGCTGGTGCTCAACATGATGATCGGCCTCATCACCCCACCCATGGGCATGTTGCTCTTCGTCATCAAGGCGGTGAACGGCATACCGATCAGCGCCATGATCAAGGAGCTCTGGCCGCACCTGCTGCTGCTGATTGTGGTTCTATTCATGATCACCTACATCCCCGACCTGGTGCTGTGGCTGCCACGACAGGCAGGGGCGATGCAGTAGGTTTGGCCTGTCTCTGAAGCGATATGCAAGGCGGTTTGCTCCCACCCCTTCCGGGGTGGGAGCACTTTTCTTTGATGAAGGGCAATGCGCCGCCGCTTAGGGGCGGCCGCCGTGGAATGTGCAACAGCTCAGGCGACTTCCCGGGGCGCGCAGTGCACACGGGCAGTTTCGCCTCGGCCTGAGCGCCCGCGATCGTTCAAACCAAAATCGCCGAGAAGCTGCCACGATGCTGCTGCGCTCAAATACTGAGCCTCGGTTGCGTCAGCTTTTGTTCCGGGGTGTTTTTCTCGGCTTGCCTGTTGAATTATCTTCAACGCCAGCCTGATCGAACAATGCCTTGGTTTCGATTTTTTTCAAAATTCGACCATTGATTGTCGATTTTTTGCGAAACCGCAGAAATCGATAGTGACATGCGCAAGAAAATCTGCAAACTCTTCCATACAAGATGATGGTTTTGACTAAAGCTTGTCCGGCCGCAAGTGACCCTGCGGTTGTGCGATGGCGTGCGCTTGCTCAAAATTATGCTGAAATTTGAGTTGGTTAGCGCGCCGTAACTGGAAGCTGATGGTTCCAGGAGCGAGCTGATCCTGACGTTCAATGCCTGTTGAGGAGGAGAAATAGGTATGTCTTTGAATCGTAGAACTCTTTTGCAACTGGGTGGTGCTGCCCTTACTCTCTCTGCACTTCCTGCATTCGCGCAGGAACGTCGGTTGCGTGCCATGTGGTGGGGCGGGCAAGATCGCCTGAACCGCACAGTGAAGGCCATCGAAGACTTCATGGCCGCCGAGCCCGGTGTGGTTGTTGAGACGGAAACCGTGGGCTCAACAGCGGACTATTTTGTGAGCCTCGCCACCAAGATCGCTGGCGGCAATCCACCCGACCTCATGCAGCTGGGATACAGCCAGATCGCGGAATACGCGCAGCGCGGCGTACTCGAGCCGCTGGATGATTATGTCGGCAATGAACTCGACATCAGCGACTGGCCCGCGTCTTCCGTCGATGCTCTTCGGGTCGATGGGAAACTCTACGGCGTCAACCTCGGCAACAACACCACAGCGCTCTTCTACGACAAGGATGCGTTTGCAGCAGTCGGTGCCACCGACATAGCGCTCGATACGTCCTGGAGCGAATGGTTCGACCTGGCCGAGCAGGTCACGAAAGCCAATGACGGCAAATATTACGGGATGAGCGACGGTAGCGGAAACGCACTGGTCTACGAGAACTTCGTTCGGCAGAAAGGCTTCCAGTCCTACGGCGATGGTGGCGTGGGGGCTCCCGCGGAAACCGCCGCAGAGTGGTTCGACATGTGGGCCCAGGCACGCGCTCGCGGCGCCATTCCGCCCGCCGACGTCGCAGCGCTAGACGTGGAAACGATCAGCGAAAATCTACTGATCCAAGGCCAGGCTGCCACGAATTTTGGGCATTCCAACCAGATCGTCGCGCTGCAGGGAGCAACGCCGAAAAAGCTCGGCATGGCAATGTATCCGCAAGGGGCCGGCGACCTGATCGGTCAATTCATGCGTCCGGCGCAGCACTTCTCGATCTTTTCCGGATCGCAGTTCAAGTCGGACGCCGTCAAGCTCGCGAATTTCCTCGTGATGAACCCGATTGGCGTGAAATCGCTTGGCGTCGAGCGCGGCGTGCCGGCGTCGCCTTCCATGCAGGAGGTTCTTGCACCAGAGCTCGACGACCTGCCGCGCGCGTCCCTCGAATTCGTTGCAGCGGTCACGCCCGTGGCAACGCCCATTCCGCCTCCGCCCCCGAGAGGCGCCACCGAAGTGGAAACGATGTTCCGCGAGCTTAGCCAGCAGGTTTCCTTCGGCCAGATCGACGCTGAACAGGCGGGCAAAACCTTCGTCGAGCAGGCCAACGCGATCCTCGCCCGCGCCTGACTGATCGACCGGCGGGCTCATCTCCGCCGGTCACTCCAACCAACCCGTCACGGGCGATTGCCGCCCGTTATGCAAAATAGCGCTCGCCCCCTTTGGTCGGCGACGAGGATCATTATGTCGAAAATAGCCATTTCCACTGCCGAAGCCACGCTCTGGGCTCCCTTGGAACTCTCGCTTTCCGGGCCCGCCGAGGGTAACCCCTACCTTGAAGTGACGCTCTCGGCGACTTTCTCCAATGGCGACCTGACCCTCGTGGTACCAGGGTTCTACGACGGTGACGGAACCTATCGCATTCGCTTTTTGCCGACGCGGGAGGGGCACTGGCAGTATCGCACCGCCAGCAATGCCAGCGAAATGCATGACCTGGCTGGTGTGTTGACCGTCGGGCTGGCGCGGGCAGGGGATCATGGTCCTGTCAGGGTCGCCGAGAAGTTCCATTTCAGCTACGCCGACGGCAGCCGCTACCTCAATATCGGCACCACGGCTTACGC
>DATLHT010000351.1:0-7964 GCA_035539795.1 Burkholderiaceae bacterium | reverse complement strand
CCTTCGAGGCGAACGCGCCGATCGGGCTGCTGATTCTCGACGTGGACCTCTTCAAGCAATACAACGACCTGTACGGCCACCCCTGCGGCGACGACTGCCTGCGCCGGGTGGCCACCGCGCTGACCAGCGTGCTGGCGGGGGAGCAGTTCTGCGCGCGGCTGGGCGGCGAGGAGTTCGCGGTGGTGCTGCCGGATGCATCGCAGGACGAGACGCGCAACGTGGCGCGCCGCATGGTGGCGGCGGTGCGCGACCTGGAGATCCCGCACAACGGCACGCCGGTGCAGCCCTTCGTCACGATCAGCGTGGGCGCAGCCTGCGCGGTGCCGGACGCGCCACGGCTGGAGCCGCTGCTGCACCGCGCGGACAGCGCGATGTACCAGGCCAAGCGCGCCGGGCGCAATCGCTTCGTTCAGGATGGGAAGATCTACATGGGCCTGCAGGCGTAGTGGCACGCGCGGGGGCTTGCAAAATCCGCAAGGTCATGTAGAATGCGCCGCTCACCTTGCCCAGGTGGCGGAATTGGTAGACGCACTAGGTTCAGGTCCTAGCGGTGGCAACACTGTGGAGGTTCGAGTCCTCTCCTGGGCACCAAGATCAAGGCGGCGCAACTTCACGGTTGCGCCGCTTTTCTTTTGGGTTTTCGGTTGTTGCAGCATGCCTGCTTGCTGCATGCGTACTGGGTACTTCAACTGCATGGACTTTCTCTGCGGCAAGCCCTCCTGCCACTGCCATCCCACCCTCCCGGCACGACTCGCTTGAACACACCGCCCGGGTACCAGGGAAGCCGAAACCGCCACCCGCACTCCGCCTGACAGGCGGACACATGGCTTCACAAAGCTGGCAGGCGCGATATGTGGCGACAATGAAAGGCGCAGAAGCAGCGGTGAAATCAATGGCAAATTCTGCAGCAGCAAATTCTGCGATGGATTCAGCGGCGGGCAGGTGCGTAGCATATGCTCCTCAGGTTACCGAACGGTTGCACAACGCGCAACCGTGATGCCGCAGAAAATCGACCTGCCATCCATCTCGGACACCAGCGTGATATCGGGTCATCGCAACCCATGGCACAACCGGCGAACCGCGTGCTCGGTCCAGCCTTCCGCCACATCTGCGCACCGCGGTAACACACTCACTCAGCCACACCCGGCGCCAACTGGCCGCGATGCAACCACGCCGCCAGACGATGCGGACGTAAGGTATCGTACGTCTCGAATGGCTGATGGATCCACGGGTTGGTCTGCAGGAACTCGACGTAGTAATCCGGCGTGACACGCGAACACGCTTTTGCCCATAGTACAGCGGTACGGATCTCGGTCACCTCGGGACAGCTTTCGGCCAGATGCTGACCGACGCGCTCGAGCGTCAGCCCGGAATCAACAAGGTCGTCCACCAAGAGGATGCGGCCTGCCGGCCGGCCATCAGCCATGGTGATGTGCTGGCCGATATCGAGACGACCCTGCACGGCGCCGGCCGCGCCACGGTAACTACTGGTCGCCAGGATGGCAAGTGGCACATCGAAGATACGCGCTAGCTGGTCGCCAACGCGCAGGCCACCGCGTGCCAGACAGAGGATTTGATCGAACTGCCAGCCCGACTCGTACACGATCAGTGCGAGCCGCTCGATCAAACGGTGATATGTTTCCCAGGACACCCACAGATTGGCGTCATCATTACGGGGATCAACCATCGTGGTCCTCCTCACCGGGTATGCAGCAGCTTGCCATCAGGTAGCTCACCTGCGGCAGAAATATCAGTATGCCGTCGCGGATGAGCGTGGATAAGGCATATGCCTTCCTGGGAGCTGTGCTGGATACGTGTATCAGCAGGTATAGGGGTGCTGCAGCAAAATGGTTTCGTCGCGATCCGGGCCGGTCGAAATCATGGCGATCGGGATCCCCGCCACTTCCTCGACGCGCTTCAGATAATTCCGCGCCGCTTCCGGCAGCGCATCCCACGACTTGATGCCGAAAGTCGAAGCATTCCAGCCCGGGAATTCCTCATAGATCGGTTCGCAGCGCGCCACAGCTTCGGAACCACGTGGCAGAACATCAACCACCTTGCCATCGAGCTTGTAGCCGACACATAGCTTGAGCGTCTTGAGGCCATCAAGCACGTCGAGCTTGGTCATACACAGGCCCGATACGCCATTGATCTGGATTGAACGCTTGAGTGCTGCCGCATCGAGCCAGCCAGTACGGCGCGGACGGCCGGTAACCGAACCGAATTCCTTGCCCACATTGGCCAGTTGCACGCCGATGGGATCCTGACGCTTCGGGTTGTCGTGGTCGTACAGTTCGCTCGGGAACGGGCCGGAACCAACACGCGTGCAGTATGCCTTGGTGATACCAAGGATGTAGTGCAGCTTGCCCGGGCCGACGCCGGCACCAGCGGCCGCGTTACCGGCGACGCAGTTGCTCGAAGTGACGAACGGATACGTGCCGTGGTCGATATCCAGCAGCGTGCCCTGCGCACCTTCGAACATCAGGTTCTTGCCGGCGGCATTGATGGCGAACAGTTCGGCCGAGACATCGGTCACCATCGGGCGCAAGCGTTCGGCGTACGACAGCATGTGGTCCAGGGTTTCCTGGAAATCAACGGGTTCGGCACCGAGATAGCCCGTCAGCACGAAGTTGTGCAACTCCAGGTTTTCGCGCAGGCGCTCGGCAAACTGCTCGGGGAAGAACAGATCCTGCACGCGCAGCGCGCGGCGCGCCACCTTGTCTTCGTACGCTGGGCCGATACCGCGACCGGTCGTACCAATTTTGTCGGCACCGCGGCGCACTTCGCGCGCCTTGTCGATGGCCACGTGATACGGCAGGATCAGTGTCGTGGCCTCGGAGATGCGCAAGCGGTTGCAGACTTCAACGCCAGCCGCCTCGAGCTCGTCGATTTCCTTGAACAGCGCTTCCGGAGACAGGACCACGCCATTGCCGATATAGCAGGCGACGCCAGCGCGCATAATGCCCGAGGGAATCAGGCGCAGGATGGTCTTCTTGCCACCGATGATCAGCGTATGCCCGGCGTTGTGACCGCCCTGGAAACGCACGACGCCCTGTGCGTGGTCGGTAAGCCAGTCGACGATCTTACCTTTTCCTTCGTCACCCCACTGGGTGCCGATCACGACGACGTTGCGCCCTTGGCTAACTGCTTGTGCGGACATGTTCAATTCACGGCTGGGTTAAAAACGTATTCTACCCTGTTACAGACGAAATTCGGCCGGATCCGTCCGGAGCATCTCCGGGAGGGTGCTGGGCACTGAAGCAAACTGCGGGAGCATCCCCGCCAGAAGCAGCTGGCGGCCACGGCAACCGGCACAGTAACAGGCGTAGTACAGGAACGTGCCCGAGTACACCGACTGGGACGAAAAGTACAAGAATTGTGCTGCGAGTCACGCGCCAGGTGCGCAGGGCTCGACCTGCCAGACTCCGTTGGCACGCACCAATTGGCGATCACAAGCGAACTCATCCTGGTCGCCCGGGTGTCCTGGCAGGGACTGGATCACGATCTCGCCTGCGGCCCGCAATGCAGCAATGGTATCGCGCAGGGTCGGGTCGGTTTCCCACGGCGCGCGAATGGCATGGGCACGTACCTCGATCGGTGAAATGGCGGCCACTTCACGCAGATCGAGCGAAAAGCCCGTCGCCGGCCGCGCGCGGCCGAAAGCCTGGCCCACCTTGTCATACCGCCCACCACGCGCCACTGCATTGGGCAAGCCTGGCACATACGCAGCGAACATCACGCCGCTATGGTAGTGGTAGCCACGCAGATCGGCCAGATCGACATTGATCTCGGCGCCCTGAAGCTGACGCGCGAGCGCTTCCAGATCGTCCAGAGCCCGCTGGATCGCCGGGCTGGCCGGTAGGACCTGGCGGGCGCGGGCGACCACGGAAACATCACCATACAGCGTCGGCAAGGCCAGGAATGCATCGCGCAGCGGTGCATCGAGCGCCTGGGTCAGGTTGCGCAGTTCGGGGAGATCCTTGGATTCCAGCGCAGCGAATACCGCCTCCTCCAAGCCCCGCAGGCTGGTTGCCTGCTCCATCAGGGCTTCGAGCACGCCAGCGTGACACAGATCCAGGCGCACATTGTCGATGCCTGCCGCAGCCAATGCGGCCAGCATCAGTTCCTGGATTTCCAGATCCGCTTCGAGCCCGGCATGGCCGTAGATTTCGGTGCCGACCTGGATCAGCTCGCGCGTCGCACGAAAGCCGGCCGGACGGGTATGCAGCACATTGCCGGCGTAGCAGAGCCGTGTAACGCCGGCACGGTTGAGCAGGTGCGCATCGATGCGCGCCACCTGCGGCGTGATATCGGCACGCAATCCCATGGTACGGCCCGACAGCTGATCGACCAGTTTGAAGGTGCGCAGGTCCAGGTCATGGCCCGTGCCGGTGAGCAGCGACTCGAGGTACTCGAGCATCGGCGGCATGACCAGTTCATAACCGTAGGTGCGGAACAGGTCGAGCATGCGCCGGCGCAACTCTTCGATCTTGCGCGCCTCCGACGGCAGGACATCAGCGATGTTTTCAGGCAGAAGCCAATTGGTAGGCATGTTGAAACCAGATCAAATCAAAAGCTCCCGTCATCGGACGGGAGCAGAATAAAACGGAAAGCAAAAACAGAAAGCGGCGTTGCCGCCGCTCTCGACCAGGCAAGATCAGCGGCCGCTGCCGCCCGGGCTTTTCATGTTCTTGAAGAACTCCGACGAGGGATCGACCACGATCAGGTCCTTCTTGTCGCGGAAGCTGCCGCGATAAGCCTCCATGCTGCGCCAGAACTGGGCGAACTGCGGATCACGGCCAAACGACTCGGCGTAAATCGCTGTCGCGCGACTGTCACCCTCGCCCTTCAACTTTTGCGCATCGCGATAGGCCTCGGCCAGAATGATCTCACGCTGGCGATCGGCATCAGCACGGATCTTCTCGCCCTCCGCAGCGCCGGTGGAGCGCAGTTCGTTGGCTACGCGCTTGCGCTCAGCCTCCATCCTGCGATACACGGATTCGCTGATCTCGGCGAGCAGGTCGACACGCTTGAGACGCACGTCGATGATCTCCACACCGATGGACTTGGCGTAATCGGCCATGCCGACACGGATCTTCTTCATGACTTCTTCACGCTCGCTCGCTACGACGTCGGACACGGTGCGCTTGGCGAATTCGTCGCGAGCAATGGAGTTGATTTTCTGCGTCATGCTTTCCTGGCTGGAGCGCATGTCGCCCTTGAAGCTGACATAGAACGTCTGCGGATCGACGATGCGCCATTTGACGAACCAGTCAACCAGCAGGTTCTTCTTTTCTGCGGTGATGAAGCGGTCCGCGCCGGAGACGTCAATGGTCTGCAAGCGGCGGTCCATGAACACAACGTTCTGGAATGGCGGCGGTAGCTTGAAATGCAGACCGGGCTCACGCACCACCTGCTTGATTTCACCAAAGGCGAACACTACGGCGTACTGCCGCTGATCCACCACGAACACAACAGACGACAACACGGCCAAGGCAATGAAGAGGCCGACGACAAGAGACACCAGACGATTCATGTCGCGCCCTCCTTAACGTGATTCACGATCACGGTTGCGCAGCGCTTCACGCGACCGGGGATCCGATTGGGCCGGTGGCTCGGCCGCGGGTTCACTCGACGCTGCAGGTGCAGCCGCACGGCCATCGCCCTGCGATTGTGCAATCAGCTTGTCGAGCGGCAGATACAGGAGGTTGTTGCCTTGCCGGGAATCCACCAGCACCTTGGTGGTATTACTGTAAACCTGCTGCATGGTCTCCAGATAGATACGGTCGCGCGTGACCTGCGGCGCCTTGGCATATTCGGTCTGTACAGCGCGGAAGCGTGCGGCATCACCTTCAGACTGCGATACGATGCGCGACTTGTAACCTTCCGCCTCCTGCAGTAAACGTGCGGCGGTACCACGTGCACGCGGAATGATGTCGTTGGCGTAGGCCTGCCCTTCACTGATGGCACGTTCGCGGTCTTGACCGGCCTTGGTCACGTCGGCGAAGGCGGCCTGGACTTGCTCGGGCGGCTGCACGCTCTGCACGTTGACGCTGAGGATGCGGATGCCGCTCTTGTAGCTGGCGAGAATGCGCTGGATCGATTGCGCCAGATCGATACCGACCTGGTCGCGTCCTTCGTACAGCACGGAATTCATGGTGTTCTTGCCGACGATTTCACGCACCGAGGTTTCGGCGGCCTGCGCCACCAGCTCCTGATCGCCATTCCGGTCAGTCTTGTTGAAGAACAGGAAATCGGTAGCATTCTCGATGTTGTACTGCACGGTGAACCGCACGTCGACGATATTCTCGTCCTGCGTCAGCATCGACGAGTCTTTCTGGTTGGTTGCCTTGATCAGTGTGCTTGAACCCACTTCGATGGTCCGCACGGCCGACAGGTTGACCACCTCATGACTCTGGATCGGCCATGGCATGCGCCAGTTGATACCGGCGCCCGTCGTGTACTTGAAGCGACCGAATTCCAGCACCACGCCGGTCTGCCCCTCCTGCACCATGAAGAAGCCGCTTGCCAGCCAGACGGCGCCCGCACCAATCAGCAACGCCCCGGCACCAATGCCTGTACCGCGCCCGCTTGGCCGAAAACCCGACGGTCCGCGGTCGCTGCCATTGTCATTGTTATTGCCGCCACCGTTGTTGTCCTTACGGCCAATCAGGCCGTTCAGGCGGCGGTTGAAGTCCTTCCAGAGCTCATCGAGATCCGGCGGCCCACCGTTGGAACCGCCATTCGGGCGCTGATTCTGGCGCATCGGCTCGTTCTTGTCTTGCGAGTCGTTGTCACCGCGTCCCCAGCGGGGATCGTTCAGCGACAGGATCGCGCGCAGTCCGGTCCATAGGCGATTGGTGCGGGGTGCACGAGGGCGCCGGGCAGACAAACTGGAAATGTTCCGTAGAAACTGGGGCATGAAAAGCGCGTGTCCGGATAGTGAAACGGGTTCGATTCTATCAGTCCTCGCCGGGAATAGCGGGGATTGCGTGGTCAGAAAGCGGAGATTGCTGCATAAATCGTGGATCGGGCACAGCAGGCGGGCGGCCTGCGGCAGCCTCTTCGCGCAGGCGCGTAGCAGCCTTGACAATGGCATCGCGCAACAGTTCCAGCCCTAGTCCATCGCGCGCACTGACGAATACGCGCGCCGGAAAGCCGGTTTCATCACGCTCCAGGCGCGGCCCTTGGGCCAGCAACTCGGGCGCCGCGTCGATCTTGTTGATCACGACGATCTGGGGAATGCCGAGTGCGTCGATCTCTTCCAGCACGCGGTTGACCTGCTGGATCTGCTCGTGACGCACGGCACTCGAGCCGTCCACGACGTGCAGCAGCAGATCGGCATGCACCGTTTCCTCCAGCGTGGCGCGGAACGCCGCAACAAGCTGGGTGGGCAGATCGCGGATGAATCCGACGGTATCCGACAGCACGACATTGCCCAGCCCTTCCAGGTACAGGCGGCGAGACGTCGTATCGAGCGTTGCGAACAGCTGGTCGGCGGCGTACGCGCGCGCCTTGGTCAGGCTGTTGAACAACGTGGATTTACCCGCGTTGGTATAGCCTACCAGCGAAATATTGAAGGCCTCATTGCGGGTTCGCGCGCGGCGCTGCGTATCGTGCTGCCGCTGCAGACGGGCGAGATCGGATTTCAGGCGCTTGGCGCGCTCGTCGAGCATCCGGCGATCCAGCTCGATCTGCCGTTCGCCGGGGCCGCCGCGCATGCCGATACCGCCCTTCTGCCGCTCCAGGTGGCTCCATGCGCGCACCAGGCGGGAGGCCCGGTACTGCACCTGGGCAAGCTCGACCTGCACCTTGCCAACGTGGCTCTGGGCGCGTTGACCGAAGATATCGAGAATCAGCCCGGTACGGTCAAGCACGTAGCGGCCGGTAAAGCGTTCCAGGTTGCGCTGCTGGGCCGGACTAAGCGCGTGGTTGAAAATAATGATTTCGGCATCGTAAGCAGC
>DATLHT010000350.1:0-3112 GCA_035539795.1 Burkholderiaceae bacterium | reverse complement strand
CAGTTTCTTCACCAGGTCCACGTACTTCTTCTGTGCGTCTTCCTGCGCGGTGCCCTTGAGCTTGGCCCAGGCTTCGTACTTGGCGGTGCCGACGAAATCGAAGAAACCGGGCTTGTCGCCCTTCACGTCGCCCTCGGCACCTTGCTTGTACAGGCCATACAGCCGCAGCAGCGTGTCGTTGTCCGGGCGCTCGGTAAGCGTCTGGATGTCCTTGGATGCCTGCTCGAACGAACTCTTCAGATCTGCCATGGATGATCCCTCCCAGTGATCGCAGCCATCTGACCACGGGCGATGGAGGCGGTCAATCCGTGACGGGATTGTCGAACGTGGGCCGCTCTGGCAAGTTAACCCGCAGGGCGGTCGGAGGGGCTTGCCCACACAACTCGAGGATTGGGTCGTCATGAGCTATTTCGTCACCGGCGCCACGGGATTCATTGGCCGCTACCTGGTCGGCAACCTCCTCAAGCGCAGCGGGACGGTCCACGTGCTGGTCCGCAAGGACTCGCAGAAGAAGTTCGATGCCATCGCCAAGAAGGCGGGTTGGGACATGAAGCGCGTGTCCGTGGTGCATGGCGACATGACCAAACCCAAGTGCGGACTGACGCCGACGCAGCTGCGCGCGCTCAGCGGCAAGGTGAAGCATTTCTTTCATCTGGCTGCCATCTACGACCTGACCGCCAGCCGTGAGTCGCAACAGGCGGCCAACATCGACGGCACCCAGCACGCGCTGGATCTCGCTGTGGCGCTGAAAGCCGGCTGTTTCCACCACACCAGCTCGATCGCGGCGGCGGGCCTGTATCCGGGCATCTTCCGCGAGGACATGTTCGAGGAGGCGGAAGGCCTGGACGATCCCTACCTGCGCACCAAGCACGAGTCCGAAGCGCTGGTCCGCAAGGAAACGCGCATCAAGTGGCGCATCTACCGGCCGGGCATGGTGGTCGGCCACTCGAAGACGGGCGAGATCGACAAGATCGACGGTCCGTACTACTTCTTCACCCTGATCAAGAAGCTGCGCGAACTGCTGCCGCAGTGGGTGCCTGTGCTCGGCATCGAGGGCGGTCGCATCAACATCGTGCCGGTGGATTTCGTCGCCGATGCGATGGACCACATCGCACACAAGCCCAAGCTGGACGGCCACACCTTCCACCTGACCGATCCCGAGCCGATGCGCGTGGGCGAGGTACTGAACACGTTCTGTCGCGCCGGCCATGCGCCGGAAATGACCATGCGCATCGATGCCCGCATGTTCGCGTTCGTGCCGGGCAGCATCCGCATGGCGGTGGGCAACCTGCCGCCGGTGCGCCGCTTCATCGGCATGCTGCTGCGCGACTTCCAGATCCCGAAGGAAGTGCTGAAGTTCATCACGTACCCGACGCGCTTCGACAGCCGCGAGACCGAGCGTGCGTTGAAGGGCAGCGGCATCACGGTGCCGCGTCTCGACGACTATGCCTGGCGCCTGTGGGATTACTGGGAGCGCCACCTCGATCCTGACCTGTTCATCGACCGCTCGCTGAAGGGCAAGGTGCGCAACAAGGTCGTGGTCATCACGGGCGGTTCGTCGGGCATCGGCCTGTCGACCGCGCAGCGCGTCGCCGAAGCCGGCGCCACCACGATCATCGTGGCGCGTGGCGAGGAAGAACTGTTCAAGGCGCGCGACGAGATGAAGAAGGCGGGCGGCAAGGTATTCGCCTACACCGCCGACCTGGCCGACATGGCGGACTGCGACCGGCTGGTGAAGACCGTGCTGGACGAACACGGCCATGTCGACATCCTGATCAACAACGCCGGCCGCTCGATCCGTCGCTCGATCGAAGCCAGCTACGACCGCTTCCATGACTTCGAACGCACGATGCAGCTGAACTATTTCGGCAGCATCCGCCTGATCATGGGCTTCCTGCCGAAGATGACCGAGCGCCGCAAGGGCCACATCATCAACATCAGTTCGATCGGCGTGCTGGCCAACTCGCCGCGATTCTCGGCCTATGTGGCGTCGAAGGCCGCGCTGGATGCGTTCAGCCGCTGCGCGCAGGGCGAACTGTCGGGCAAGGGCATCAGCTTCACCACCATCAACATGCCGCTGGTGAAGACGCCGATGATCGCGCCGACCAAGATGTACGACAGCGTGCCGACATTGTCGCCGGAGGAAGCGGCCGATCTGCTGGTCAAGGCGATCATCGAGAGGCCCAGCCGCATCGCCACGCGTCTCGGCATCTTCGCTGCGCTGGTCAACGCCGTGGCGCCGAAGGCCTACGAGGTGGTGATGAATACCGCGTTCGAACTGTTCCCGGATTCGGCCGCCGCCAAGGGCGATCGCAAGGCGCTGAAGGAATCGGCACCCAGCCAGGAGCAGATCGCGTTCGCTTCATTGATGCGGGGCGTGCACTGGTAGCAGGCCCGCCCGCATGGTCAATGCGACAAACGTGCTGAAACTAGCGGCATCGATCGTTTGTCTTTCTGGCGCCATTCTTCTGGGGTTGTATGTTTATTGTGCAAACCAGAGCCGACAGTTGAGTCAGCGAACCTCGATGGAAGCACAGGCGATCGGGTCGCGCGAGGGGCTGCAGGTGCTGCGCGAGCTCATGGGTTTAGCGCCACTGCAGCTCGATTGCGGGAAAGGAGAGCTGCTGGTCTCGATGGCGTACTTCCGTTGCGATCTTGCGGGTAGCATCCAGGCTCGTGTGCGGCCTGAAGGAGTGGCCGCGTATGAGGGTTATGGGCACAGTGGCTACGCGATGGATGGAATCTACAAGGCGCAGCACAACCAGCGACTCTCTCCGAAGCAGCGCGTGCAGTTGAGTCATCTGGTAGGCAAGTGGCCCAAATTCGATCCGGAAGCGGATCCTTCTCGAACTTTTCATTTGAGTCGCATGACAGCGATGCTCGTCTGTAAAGATGGACGACAATATGGGATTCCCTCGCTCGGCGGCCAACAGGCCAACGATCCGGACCCTAACAAAGAGTTCCTTCAGGTTCTCGGTGCGGTGGTTGTCAGAGATCCTGAAGCCGGTGACGTCATCTGCATTCACTAGTAGCTGCGGAGCAAGCTTCGCTCTACGCGTTTTGCGGATCCGCCCACCGCAACGGCACTGCCTGCATGTTGCGCATATGCAGG
>DATLHT010000349.1:0-4381 GCA_035539795.1 Burkholderiaceae bacterium | reverse complement strand
GTTCAGCTGCATGTTGCGTGAGCCGGCGGCGAAGGAAGCCTTTGCGGCGTTCTTCGAGAAGCGGACGCCGGATTTTTCGGCATTCGATTGAGGGCCTGAGGTGGGTCGCAGCGGCCGGATCGTTGCTGCTGTCATTGGAGTCGCGGCGAACCGAGGCGGGCGTGGTGACGCTGGCGTTCCGTGCTGCCTGCTGGATTCATGGCAATGAGCCACCGAGCATGGCGGCACTTGATGCTTCAGTCGCGATTCATTCGATCGGCACCATGCGCGGCTGCCGGTTCTCGTCCGTCGCCACATAGGTGAGCGTGGCCTCGGTCACCTTGACCGTCTGCTCGGCATCGGTCATGCGCTGCGCATAGACCTCCACTTCCACGGTGATCGACGTGCGGCCCACGCGCACGACCTCGGCGTAGAAATTCAGCAGGTCGCCGACGAATACCGGATTCTTGAACACGAACGAGTTGACCGCGATGGTGGCAACGCGCCCCTTGGCACGCCGCAGCGCCGGGATCGATCCCGCCAGGTCGACCTGGGCCATGATCCAGCCACCGAATACATCGCCATACATGTTGGCGTCGGCAGGCATCGGGATCACGCGCAGTTCGGGCATCTTGCCCGCAGGCAGGGAAACGATCTGGTGTGAAGCGGCGTCGGTCATGGCGGGAGAAGTGCGGGGATCAGTTGGCTCGATAGCGATCTGGTGGCAGCTGGCGAGCCATGCGGCTGGCGATGCGGCCGCGGGCATGGCAGGCTCTCGGCCCTGCCGTCATTGTATCGGGAACCGCCCGGCGCGGTGTGGCGTTCTCTGGGACAATACCAGTCTCTCAAGGATGTCATTTCATGCGCCGGTACTCTTCCGCGGGCGATCCGCCCGCTCCGTCCTCCGTCCGCCTGCCGGGCCAGCCCAGCCGGCCCGCCAGCCACACCGACTGGCAGACCATCCGCAACCTGCTGCCGTACCTGTGGCAGTACAAGTGGCGAGTGCTGCTGGCGCTGACCTGCCTGATTGGCGCGAAGGTCGCCAATCTGGGTGTGCCGATCCTGCTCAAGCAGCTGATCGATGGCATGAACCTCAGCACCGGCGATCCGCGCGCGCTGCTGGTGGTGCCGGTTGCGCTGATCGTGGGGTACGGGCTGCTGCGCCTGTCGGCCTCGCTGTTCACCGAATTGCGCGAGGTGCTGTTTTCCAAGGTGACGGCCAACGCGGTGCGGCGCATTGCCCTGCAGGTGTTCGAGCATCTGCACAGCCTGTCGTTGCGTTTCCATCTGGCGCGCCAGACGGGCGGGATGAGCCGCGACATCGAACGCGGTTCGCGCGGCATCCAGTCGCTGATCTCCTACTCGCTGTACAGCATCCTGCCCACGCTGATCGAGGTGGCGCTGGTGATGGGCTTCTTCGTGGTGCGTTACGACATCTGGTTTGCCATCATCACGCTCGGCGCACTGGTCGCCTACATCGTGTTCACCATCCTGGTGACCGAATGGCGCATGCATTTCCGCCGTCGCATGAACGAACTCGATTCGCGCGCTAACCAGAAAGCCATCGACTCGCTGCTGAATTTCGAGACGGTGAAGTACTTCGGCAACGAATCTTTCGAGGCCAGCCGCTACGACGAGAATCTGAAGACCTACCGTACTGCGGCGATCCGCTCGCAGAATTCGCTGTTCCTGCTCAATTTCGGCCAGCAGACGATCATTGCCATCGGCCTGATCCTGATCCTGTGGCGCGCCACGCAGGGCGTGGTGGACGGCAGCATGACGCTGGGCGATCTGGTGCTGGTCAACACGCTGATGATTCAGTTGTACATTCCACTCAATTTCCTGGGGGTGATCTACCGCGAGATCAAGCAGTCGCTGGCCGACATGGACCGCATGTTCCTGCTGCTCGAGACCGAGCGCGAGGTGGCCGACCGGCCTGAGGCGCAGCCGCTGCATGTGCGCGGTGGGGCGGTGCGCTTCTCGCATGTGGACTTTGGCTATGAGGCAAACCGCCAGATCCTGTTCGATGTCGATTTCGCCGTACCGGCCGGCACGACCACGGCGGTGGTGGGGCATAGCGGTTCCGGCAAGTCGACGCTCGCGCGCCTGCTGTTCCGCTTCTACGATGTCGGCAGCGGGGCCATCCTGATAGACGGCCAGGACCTGCGCGACGTGACGCAGGCCAGCCTGCGCCGCGCCATCGGCATCGTGCCGCAGGATACCGTGCTGTTCAACGACAGCATTTACTACAACATCGCCTACGGCCGGCCGGAGGCGTCCCGCGAGGAGGTCATCGCAGCGGCCCAGGCGGCGCAGATCCACCAGTTCGTCAGCGAGTTGCCGGAAGGGTACGACACGCCGGTGGGCGAGCGCGGGCTGAAGCTGTCGGGTGGCGAGAAGCAGCGCGTGGCGATTGCCCGGACGCTGCTGAAGAACCCGCCGATCCTGATCTTCGACGAAGCGACCTCGGCACTGGATTCCCGCACCGAGCAGGCCATCCAGGCGGAGCTGATGCGACTGGCGAAAACGCGCACGACGCTGGTCATCGCGCACCGACTGTCGACGGTCGTGCAGGCCGATCAGATCCTGGTACTCGACCACGGCCGGATCGTCGAGCGCGGGACGCACGAGGCCCTGATGCGGCTGAACGGCAAGTATGCGGAGATGTGGCGGATCCAGGCACGCGATGCCTCCGCTGCCACTGTTGGCGCCGACTGACACCCGGCTGCTCAGCGGTACGCCTTTCCAGGATAGTCTGGCGCTGCGGCTGCCGCGGCAGCGGTGACCGCGCCATCCGGCCTGACGTAGGTGGTCCCGGAATGCCCGGCTCCCGCTTGTTGTGGAGCCCGCTTGGGATCCCCTGCATAATGCATGGATGGATACCAAATGGCTCGAGGATTTCGTTAGCCTGGCCGAAACGCAGAGTTTTTCGCGTTCGGCCAGCCTGCGCAATGTCACGCAACCGGCATTTTCACGCCGCATCCAATCCCTCGAGGCTTGGTTGGGCACGGCGCTGATCGACCGCTCCAGCTACCCCACCCGCCTGACGCAGGCCGGCCATGTGTTCTACGAACAGGCGCTGGCCATGCTGGCACAGATCGGCGAGACGCGCGAACTGCTGCGTGGCCAATCGTCCGGGCAGGGTAGCATGATCGATTTTGCCGTGCCGCACAATTTATCGCTGACATTCTTCCCGCGCTGGCTGAGCCAGATCGAGCAGAAAATCGGCCGTTTGCCGTGCCGGCTACGTGCGCTCAATGTGCATGACGCTGTGCTGACCCTGGTGGAGGGCGGCTGCGATCTCATGATGTGCTACCACCATGCGCGCCAGCCCGTGCAGCTCGATCCGCTACGGTATGACATGCTGCCACTCGGCGTCGAGCGCCTGGCGCCCTACAGTATTCCAGACGCGTCCGGCCGTGCGCAGTTCGGGCTGATCGGCGAGGCCGCGGTGCCCTACCTGGCCTACGCGCCTGGGGCTTTCCTGGGGCGGGTAGTGGAGACCGTCCTGACCGAGCTGCCCCGGCGCCCGGCGCTCGACAAGGTGTACGAAACGGACATGGCGGAAGCACTGAAGGCCATGGCGCTGGCCGGGCATGGCGTCGCCTTCCTGCCGGACAAGGCGGTGCGCGAGGAAGTCCTGGCCGGCCGCCTCGTACGTGCTGACCATGCGCCCGACATCGACTATTCAGTGGAAATTGAATTGCGGCTTTACCGTCAGCATCCCGACGGCCAGGCCGAGCGTGCGTCGACACAGTCTTCGCGGCGCGTGCTGGTCGATCGCATCTGGCAGGCCCTCTCGCAATCGCGATAGATCGGAGTAGAATGGCTCCAGCAAGTTCTTATGCAAGACATGCATAGGGCAATGTCAAAACGGCATTGGATTTCACGCAAATGCTTGCCCTATGCTGGCGGCAATTTCTCACAAGGAAGCTTTTGCCATGTCGCATTCCCAACCTCCCTCATCCGCTCCCAAACACGCGCTGCCTTCGTACCTGCAGGCCGATGCTCTCGGTCCCTGGGGCATCTACCTCGAGCAGGTCGACCGCGTCACGCCGTATCTCGGTTCGCTGGCCCGCTGGGTAGAAACCCTCAAGCGGCCAAAGCGTTCTCTGATCGTCGATGTGCCCATCGAACTCGATAACGGCACCATCGCGCATTTCGAAGGCTACCGCGTCCAGCACAATACCTCGCGTGGCCCTGGCAAGGGCGGCGTGCGTTTCCACCAGGATGTCACGTTGTCCGAGGTGATGGCGCTGGCGGCCTGGATGTCGGTCAAGAATGCGGCCGTCAACGTGCCGTATGGCGGTGCCAAGGGCGGCGTGCGGGTTGATCCGCGCCAGCTGTCGGGCGCCGAGCTGGAACGGCTGACGCGCCGCTACACCAGCGAGATCAATATCAT
>DATLHT010000348.1:0-1588 GCA_035539795.1 Burkholderiaceae bacterium | reverse complement strand
GCATGTATGACTACCCGGGCAAGATCCTGTGGTCGCGGGTACGCGTGCGCACCGATGGCACCGTCACCGGTTTCCGCGAGACCCGCGGTTGGGCCGCTGGCCGCCAGCTGTATTTCGCGATGCGTTTCTCGCGGCCGCTGGCCAGCCACGCGCTGCACAACACCGAACAGGACATCGTCTACAAGGGCTTTGCGCCCCCGGGCGAGAAGGACCCGAAGCAGCGGGCGCAGATCGAGGGGCGGCAGCTGGTAGGCACGTTCGACTTCGGCAAGCTGGAGGCACCGCTGGTGGTGAAAGTGGCGATCTCGCCGGTCAGCGAGGCCAGCGCCATCGCCAACCTGGATGCCGAAGTGGCCGACTTCGATTTCGACCGCGTGCGCGTGCAGGCAAAGCAGGAGTGGACGCAGGCGTTGTCGGTGCTGGATATCGACGCGCCGGAGCACGCGCGTCGCAGTGCCTACACCGCGCTGTACCACACCTTGCTTGGGCCGACGCTGTTCATGGATGCCGACGGCCAATATCGCGGCTCTGACAATGCGGTGCATCAGGCCAAGGGCTATACGAACTATTCGACGTTCTCGCTGTGGGATACCTATCGGGCGCTGCACCCGTTGCTGACCCTGGTGCAGCCGGAAAAGCGCAACAGCGATTTCGTCAATTCCATGCTGGCCCATCACGAGCACAGCCCTTACGGCATGTTGCCGGTGTGGTCGTTCCATGGCCTGGAAGACTGGTGCATGATCGGCTACCACGCGGTGCCGGTGATCGCAGACGCCTACGTGAAGGGCATCCGCGGTTTCGATGCGGACAAGGCGCTGAAGGCGATGGTGGAGACCGCCAACTACGGTCCTTACGATGGCATCGCGCAGTATCGTGAGCTGGGCTACGTGCCGATCGACGAAGAAGGCGAAGCGGCCAGCAAGACGCTGGAGTACGCCTTCGATGACTGGACCATCGCGCGCATGGCACAGGCGATGGGCAAGGCCGATGTGGCGGCAACCTTCGACAAGCGTGCCGGCAACTGGCGCAATGCCTTCGACAAGGACACCGGCTTCATGCGTGCGCGCAAGCGCGATGGCAACTTCCGCACCCCGTTCGACCCCAGCGCCAGCGGCTACGGCACCGACTACACCGAGGGCAATGCCTGGCAGTACTCGTGGTACGTGCCGCAGGACGTGGCTGGTCTGGCCGCCGCACATGGTGGCAGCGACAAGCTGCTGGCGCGCCTGGATGAAGTGTTCAACGCCAAGGTCGATCCGGCCATCTTCGAACACATGGAAGACATCACCGGCCTGATCGGCTGGTATGCGCATGGCAACGAACCCAGCCATCACGTGGCCTACCTGTACTCGTATGCCGGCCAGCCGTGGCGCACGCAGGCACGCCTGAAGCAGATCATGGACACCCAGTACGCCGACCGCCCCGATGGACTGGCCGGCAACGATGACGTGGGCCAGATGTCGGCGTGGTCTGTGTTCACCGCGCTGGGTTTCTACCCGGTGGCGCCGGGCTCGGGCGAGTACATCCTCGGCCGGCCGTTCCTGCCGAAGGCCGCAATGCGGCTGCCCAACGGCAAGACCTTCACCAT
>DATLHT010000347.1:0-7304 GCA_035539795.1 Burkholderiaceae bacterium | reverse complement strand
GGATACAGCATCGTCGCAGGGCGCCCTGCATCCAGTACAGGTCTGCCGTCCGTTGCAGACGATTCTCGACAGCCATCCGGAAGCCGTGCTGGTCTCCGACGGCGGTGAGTTCGGGCAGTGGGCGCAAGCGTGCCTGAACGCGCCGCACCGTGTCATCAACGGCCCGGCCGGCGCGATTGGTAGCGCGCTGCCGATGGCCCTGGCGGCTCGCGTGGCGCGCCGTGATGCGCCGGTCATCGCCATGATGGGCGACGGCACCACCGGTTTCCATATCGCCGAATTCGATACGGCCGTACGCTACGGCCTGCCGTTCGTCGCCGTGATCGGCAACGATGCGCGCTGGAACGCGGAGTACCAGATCCAGATCAACAGTTTCGGCAAGGATCGGCTGGTCGGCTGCGAATTGCTGCCGACGCGTTACGACCAGGTGTGCGCGGCCTTCGGCGGCCACGGCGAATTGGTACAGCGACCGGAGGACATGCTGCCGGCGGTGCAGCGCGCCATCGCGTCCGGCAAGCCGGCGTGCGTCAACGTGACGATGGAAGGTATTCCGGCGCCATCGGTGTCGCGCAAGTAACAAGTAAGTAACAGGCAAGCCATTGGACAGACCTGCGACGCATGTCATCCAATGCAAAACGCCGGACAGGGTATCCCCCGTCCGGCGTTTTGTCTTTCGGCTGCGCCCGAGCCGCATCGTCATGGCCGGGGTCGTCCCGGCCACGCGCGTTCATCCCAGTACGCTGCGCACCAGCAGGCCCACGCCCGCAACGATCAGCACTGCCCACACCACGCGCACCACCTTGGCCGGCGCGATGCGCTTGTGCAGCCACACGCCGATGAGATAGCCGATGAAGGCGAACGGCACCAGCATGGCTGCCAGCACGAAGATCGCGGTATTCACATAGAGCCCCGCCAGCGCGAACAGGATCAGGCGCGTGAACGCGGTGATGACCACCAGGATGCTGGTGGTGGCGCGCAGCTGTGCGGGATCGCGCAGGCGGCCAGCGAGATAGATCGCATAGACCGGTCCGCCCGTGCCGAACATCGACGTCAGCATGCCACCGGCCAGGCCGAACGGCGTCGAAAGCCGTGGATTGAGTTCGGAAAACCCCCGCTTGAACAGCAGGCTCCAGCCCGAATGCAGCAGCACGAACAGGCCCAGTACGAACAGCAGCGGCCGTTCCGGTGCATAGACCAGCAGCAACAGGCCGAGGATCATGCCGGCGATGACGCTCGGCACGATGCGTTTCAGCTCGCCGGTATGCACGTTGTGGCGATTGCGCAGGCCCAGCATGGTACCGAGGATGATGTCGAACAGCAGGATCATCGGTACCGCCGTGCGCAACGGCACGATTTGCGTCAGCAGCGGAATCGCCATGATGGAAGACCCGAAGCCGGTCAATCCGAAAATCGTGTAAGCCCAGATGATGATTGCAGCGACGCCGGCGAACTGCACCAGTGACAGGTCAGTTTGCAGCAGAAGGGATTCCAGCATGGCGGGAAAACAAGGCAGAAAGCGAGGCGGGAAGCGGCTGCACGCGCGCAGCGCGACACGCGTCAGGGGGAGCCCCATCATAGGTCATGCGACCCATTCCCGTCAATCAGATCATATAGATGAATCGACCGTGAGTGCCGCCAACTCTACCCCTTGAGGATGAGGTCGCTTTCCCCCGAACGGAGGATAGGCAGTCATTTTGCGTTCCTTTATCGTCCCCCACGGCACTTCCTGCGCCAGACAGCGAAGGCCGAGAGAATAATAATCGGGGGTCGTCTTGAAACTGTCCAATCTGCGGGCCATTCCGATGGTCGCCGGCGCGCTGCTGCTCAGCGCATGTGCCCAGAACTATCACACCAAGGTCGCCGACACGGCGCAACACTGGAACAATGGCAACGTCGACGGCGCACTCGCCGCCCATGACAAGGCCTATGCGGACGTCAAACCGGCCGACCGCGATCTGCTGTACTTCCTGGAGCGCGGCGAGCTGCTGCGCAGCGGCCAGAAGGACTTGCCGGGGTCCACCGAAGCATGGCGGCAGGCGAACGACCAGCTGCAGGTATGGGAAGACGACACGCGCGGCAAGCTGACCAAGGGCGCCGGCGAGCTCGGCGCCTTGCTGCTGAGCGATGGCTTCCGGCGCTACGAAGGGCAGGACTATGAAAAGGTCATGCTCAGCACGCGCCTGGCCGGCAACCATCTGACGGCCGGCAACTGGAACGATGCCCGCGTCGAGATCCGCAAGATGTACGAACGCGAGACTCTGATCGCCCAGTTCCGCGAGAAGGAAGTCGACGCGCTGAAGGCCGCCGCCGAAGAGAAAGGCACGCAGGCCGGCACCGTGAAGATGGAGCAGATCAAGGGCTACCCGGTCGAAATCTTCGATGATCCTGAAGTGACCAGCCTGCGCAATGCCTACCAGAGCGCGGTCTCGCACTATCTCGCCGGCTTCGTGTTTGAGGCGCTGAATGAGCCGAGCCTGGCAGCCGCCGGCTATCGCCAGGCCATTGAGCTGCGCCCCGATGTGCCGGTCCTGAAGGCCGGATTGGAACGCATCGGCGCAAAACGCCGCCCCGCTGCCGGCACCACGGACGTGCTGTTCATGGTCGAGTCGGGCACCATGCCGGCGCGCGACACCGTGAAGATCACGCTGCCGGTGCCAATCGGCGCGGGCATCAAGCTGCTGACCGCAGCCTATCCCGTGATCCGCCCCGGTACCGACAAATTCGTACCGGCCACGCTCGATGTCGGCGGCAAATCCGTGCCAGTGGCCATGGTGACCAACCTCGATGCCATGGCCCGGCGCGCGCTGCGCGACGAAATGCCGGCAGCCATTGCGCGCAGCACGGTACGCATGGTGGTCTCGGGCGTGGCCCAGGAAGCGCTCGAGCGCCAGGGCGGGCTCGCCGGCACTCTGATGTCGCTGGCGGTCGGCGTGGCCAGCGCGGCCACCGCGGATACCGATACGCGCCAGTGGCGCACGCTACCGTCGCGCATTTCGCTGGCGCGCACCACGGTGAAAAGCGGCACACACACGGTCGCCTATGCCACGCCGAGCGGCATCGCCAAGACCGAGATCACGGTCGAGGGCCCGTATGCCGTGGTCGTGCTGCGCAGCATCGGCCCGACGCTGATGGCCATGACCTCCAAGCACGATGGCACGCTGATCGCAGCCGCGCCTGCCGCGCCGGTGGCCGCCGAAAAAACCAAGTCCGCGCCGCGCACGCGCGCCACGCGTACCGTTGCCCGGAAGACCGTCGAGGCGAAGTAACCCTTGCAGCGATTCGCGCAACACCCGTTTTCGATACAGGACACGCCATGCACTTCTCCCCTGCCCGCCGCATGTTCGCCATGCTGACCGCCGCCCTGGCCCTGAGCGCGGCAGCGCCGGGCGCCGCCGCCCAGACCATCGCCTCGAAGCTCGAGACGCTCGGCGACATGACCTACATCCGTGTCGCGGCGCTGCGCAGCACCGTGCAGAACGGCCGCCTGTATGTGCAGGCGCGCCTGCAGAACGACAGCACGGATCGCCAGTCGCTGGCCTATCGCATCAAGTGGCTCGACGATGGCCAGTTCTCGGTGTGGGAGGACGAAGCCTGGAAGCCGCTGCTGCTGAACGGCCGCCAGGCACTGGAGATCCAGGGTCTGTCGCCCACCACACGCGCCACCGATTTCCGCATCGAACTGCATGCGGCCGATAACTCGACGCCGCTGTTCAACATGAACAGCCAGCCCGTCACTCCCAATTACTGATCGATCTGTTTTTCAGGATAGCCATGATGTCTTTCTCGCTCCCCCGCCTTTCCGTCGCCGCCCTCTGCTCCGCTGTCATCCTGAGCGGCTGCGCGAACGTTGCCGGCCCGCATATCGGCGGCAACGTCCAGTATGGCGATGCCCGTGCCGTGGAAACCGTAACCAACGAATTCGGCTCGACCGACCTGCAGACCATCGCCGAGTCGATGACGCGCTCGCTGCTGCAGTCGCAGGTCATTACTGGCTCGCGTGAACGTCCGGTGGTGGCACTGGCCGAAGTCAAGAACAAGACCAGCGAGTACATCGATACGCGCGCCATTACCGAGAAGATCCGCGTGCAGCTGACCAAGAGCGGCGCAGTGAAATTCGCCGTGAGCACGAACGAAATGCAGAACCAGCTCGATGAACTGACCCGCCAGAACCAGACCGGCCTGTACAAGAACAAGGGCAAGGCGCGCATCGGCCAGATGCAGGGTTCGCGCTATCGCCTCGAAGGCTCGATCTCGTCGATCGTGAAGCGCTCGTCGTCGACCAAGGACGTGTTCTACCTGTTCAACCTGAGCCTCGTGGACAACGAATCGGGCTTGCTGGAATGGGCGGACGAGAAGGAAATCCGCAAGACCTCGGCACGCTGATGGTGCCTTGATCCGCCTCCTGACCTATCGAGACCCCCATGCTCCGATCCCTGCTTGCCTGTACCGCGCTGCTGCTGTCCGCCGGCGCCTTCGCCCAGCCACGCATCGCCGTGGCCGACCTGACCTACAAGGACACCGTGCGCGAGCATTTCTCGTACGCTGCCGGCTACACGAAATCATCCTCGCGTGCCTCGATGAGCGCGCGCGATTCCGATTTTTCCAGCAGCGAGCGTGCCAGCGCCAGCCAGCGGCACGAGGCAGCCTTCGTGCAGGCTTCTGGCACCACGACGCGCATCGAGTACGGCGAGCTGCGCAAGTTCACGGCGGACCTCAAGGGCGAGCTGATCCGCTCGCGGGCCTTCCGCCTCGTGCAGGCACGCCCGTACACGGACGCCAAGCCCAACGAGCAGATCTTCGACATCATCAACCGCATCAAGCGCGGCGCCTTTCCCGGCGCCGACTATGTGCTGTTCGGCACGGTCTCGAGCGTCGAGTGGCGCAACGACCAGCAGCCGGTGCAAGACACGCGCAATACGATGCTGCTGTACAGCCTTGAGCTGGGTGTAGATTTCAGCCTGATCAACACCAAGACCTATCAGGTACACGCTGCCTTCTCCGCGGTCGGCGAAGGCAGCGACAGCAAGATCTGGTCGGCTGGCGCACGCCTCACGCCGAACCGGGCGCGCGTCATGCAAGACGTCTCGCGCAGCCTGGCGGAAGAAGCGCTGCAACAAATCGACGCGCAGTTCAAGCCACTGGGCCTCGATCGCCGTCCGGATGAACGGGGCGCACGCAACGAAGGCCCTGCGCCGGGCCAGGTGACGGTCTACCAGTAAGCAGCGTCGTTGCACCAGCGCTGCCCGCCGGCCGAAGCAGTCGGCCACAATGAGAAAAGCCCCGCATGTGCGGGGCTTTTTCCTTGGCGCGTCGTGCTTACATCTGCATGGCACGCTGCTCGTCGGCGTTCAGCACGGGGCCGTCCAGCGTCACGTGCTTCTCGTCGTAACGGAACTTCTGGATGATCGGCTTGAGCTCTTCCTTGATGTGCTTCTCGCTGTAACCGTTGAACAGATGGCCCAGCAGGCCGCGGCGCAGGTCGCTGGTATTCATGAACCAGTCCGCGATCGGGAAGGTCAGGTTCATGTTGTACTTCATCATGATGCCCATGTTGTGATGGGCCGTGTGGTGGCGGCGGATGGTGTTGATAAAGGGCATGTTGCGCACGAACCAGTTCTCGTGCACGTGGCAGCAGTAGTGGAAAGTCTCGTACACGAGATACTGCCCCACCATCGTCAGGAACACGATATAGCCGGCATTCGGGTTGATCAGCCAGCTTGCCAGTCCGCCGAACACCAGGCCGCCGACGCCCAGCGTGGCCAGCACGCGCCACGGGAAGAACACGATGCGGAATTCGCGCGTGGTGTCGATGGTCGCTTCGTTGTCGGTGAAGTACTGGTGATGCTGACGCGTGTGCCGCTCATAGATGGCGCGCAGGGCGAACACATCGATACGGCGGTGCATCACGTAGCGGTGCATGAACCATTCGACGAAATTGCCGGCCAGAAAGACCGGCAACATGAGAAACCATTCCCAGGTCGCATTCTGCAGATGGGTGACGCAATAATAGACGGCGGCGATGCCCACCGCATACATCACGCCGATATGGACCAGTCCGTTGTACAGCGGACTGATACTGGCCTTGTACTCTTCGCGGAATTTCCGCTGGCGCTCGGTCATCATGGGGCGTCTCCTACCTGATACATGTGTAATACGTAACTGATATATTAGTTACCGCAAAAAAAATTGTCAATGCTGGCAGGCCATCCGTGCGGCCTGCCAGCGTTGCGTTATTGAGAAACTTCCTCGAGTGCGCGTCCCTTGGTTTCGATGCCCAGCACCGCGACTGCAATGGCCGCGATCACGAACGACAGCGCGCCCAGCGTGAACACGCCCGATTGCCCGGCGAACGGCAGGATCACACCAACGATGTATGGTCCGAGCAGCGAACCGACGCGGCCGATCGACGAGGCAAACCCGGAACCGGTCGCACGCGACCGGGTGGCATACAGTTCCGGTGTGTAGGCATACAGCACCGACCACATGCCGAACAGGAAGAACTGCATGCACAGTCCGGCGGCGATCAGCTGTCCCGGCGCTACCAGATTGGTGGCGGCGTTGCCGTAGAAGTACGCGGACACAGCACTGCCGAGCAGCATCAGCACGCAGGTGCCCTTGCGGCCCCAGGCCTCCAGCAGCCACGCAGAGAAGATAAAGCCTGGGATGCCGGCCAGCGAGATCAGGATGGTGTAGAACACCGACTTGGTCACCTCGTAGCCAGCCTGCTGCAGCAGCGCGCCCAGCCACGTAGTAAGCCCGTAGTAGCCCAACAGCGCAAAGAACCACAGGGTCCACAGCATGATGGTACGGCGCGCGTACCCCTCGCGGAACAGATCGGCGACGCCGGCCTTGCGGACCACAGCCTGGCTTGCCACGAAGGTTTCCACCACCGGCGGCAGCGCCACGCCGCCGAGTGCCTTGCGCACCCGCTGCTCGAAACGCGTCATGATCGATTCGGCTTCCTCGTGCCGCCCGACTTCCGCAAGCCAGCGCGGCGACTCCGGCATATGCCGGCGCACAATGAAAACGAACACCGACGGCACCGCCAGCATGATAAAGATGCCGCGCCAGCCAACGATCGGCATCATGAAGTAGACGAGAATGCCCGCGGCGATGAAGCCCAGCGGCCAGAAGCCCTCGAGGATCGCGATGTACCGGCCGCGGCTCTTCGCCGGCACGATCTCCGAGACCATCGATTGCCCGATAGGAAACTCCATGCCCATGCCGAAGCCAAGCACAACGCGGTAGATCATCAGCATGGTCACGTTGTCCGACAGGCCGCACATCAGGCTGCCGACACCCCA
>DATLHT010000346.1:0-2992 GCA_035539795.1 Burkholderiaceae bacterium | reverse complement strand
CGGGGCCTGTTTGAGGAGCGAGCGACGCGCGCGCGGGAGGAGACCGACGAGGCCGCTACTGGCGCATGAACTTCATGGGTTGGGCGGCCGATGCATCCAGCCACTCGCCGTACTGATCCTCGCGAAGGATCACGACCATGCACGTCTCATCGCTGGGCTTGTGAAACAGCTTGAACAGCTCGTGGTTGTCGACATTGACGATGAGCATGGTGAAGCTCGAGACCTTCGCGCCCGTCGGTCAGCCGCGCTGACCCAGCCAACCAGCCCTCAGTCCCAGCGCGTCGTGCAGGGCGTGATGCCGAGTGACACCGTTGTCCTGAAAGTATTTGCTTTCAGCCGCATTGAAGACCGGATCAGCGTGGTAGTTAGCTAGCGAGAGAGGCCTGGCCAGGACGTTCGTGGGCAGCTCACCTTCCAGCGCGTCCAGGAGCAAATCCCGATCATGTGCCGAGTCGCATGCCAGTAGGACCCTGCCGTGCAGACTTGCGAGCCAAGAGTAGAGCTCGCGCGAAAGTGCTTCCCTCGTGAAAATCCGATCCGGCCACTTGCCGAGAAGTGGTACTACGGCCTGTCGAACGAATTCGCTGCAGGCTGCAGCGCGATAGTCGCTGCGCTCGGCGTAGAAGGTATGGTGGCCATCCTCACTTACAAGCCCGATTGAGATGAGATCGATGTCGAGGAAGTCCGTGAATTCGGTGTCGAAGAAAAGGACCATTGCTACCAGGAGGTCGGCGGGATCGCGGAATCGGCCTTGGGTCTGCATGTTAGCCCCACACGCGCAATCGAGGCGCCTCTTCTGGGTCCTCTCGAGCTGTGCTCGCTGACAAAGAATGGGCCGCGTCCAATACTTTCGCAGGAGCGCCCTTGGAAAAAGAATTCGGTGTCGCCTCCAGCGCATTCAGGCCCAGCAACGCCACCGCCAGCGCGATGGTCGAAGCAGCAACACTAGGAAGAGGGCGCGTCGGGGCCGCGGGACTGGACACCACCCATTCAGCAGCCTGCGGCTCGGCTGGTCGACTCAGCTGGCGCGGCCGACAAAAGTGCCTGTTGCGCGAGTCGTGACGCAAGAATTTGCGCATGAAAGGGTGCGCGGTATGGAGCACTTTGACTGGGCCCGTGAGCCTGTTCGCTCGAAGTTTGCCGCCTGGTGCGTCAAGTGGGTCGTGCAAGCGGTCTGCGTGGCGATCATGGCGGCCGTGGTCATCTGGCTCAAACCGTACGAAGCACTCGACAGCTCGAGCGCATTACAGGATGCGCACGTTGTCGAACAGCGATAGCACCAGCAATACCGTCAGTTTTTGGCGGCGGTATGAGAGAGACACCGTGCCCATGCTCGCCAAGCGCTTGGATCTTGTTCTCGGTATGGCCACCAAACGCCATTCCGTTCAGAGAGACGCTACCTCATCGAAATCTATTCCTATGGTGGCCATTCGCTCGACGACGCGCGCCGTGGAACTGATTTTGGGATGAAAAGTGAACAGATTTACCCTCGGTAGCCATCCAGGCCGTTCCAAGGACCGTCGGCTCGGAAGTTGAGGCTGGTCTGCCAATGGGGCAGCGGGTGCCGGCGGCCTCTGGTGCCACTTGTCAAGTGCTTAGCAATGACTTCAGCAGCGGAGTATCGTGAAAGCTTCAGTCGACCCGTTAACAACTTTACTGGTCTTGAGCATTACAACTTTGCTTGTCTCGGCGGGAGCGCCTGGCCGAAAGCCGGAAATAACGGCGCAGGAAACTATACATAATATACATCGTAGAACTATTTGAGATGTGCAGATCGTGAACCCTCGATCAAAACGCCGTTACCCAACGCCGCCTGTCCATACCCCCAAGGACACCGAAGGTCAGACATCGAACCCACGGAGCCGCGCATGAACCTGGAAGCCGTCGAGCATTGCCTTCACCGCGCTGCTGAGCAGTCAAGCGTATGGGCGGTCATTCGGGAAGCCACCGACGCGACCTGGATGATCGTATTGGCCGATGAGTCCATCGTCGACGTCGAGTACGACGCTGCCCACGCCGAGTTGCTGTTCCGCGCCGAACTCGGCCTTGTGAATGACCCCTTTCAGCGCAGCTCGATCAACGATCTCATCCTTCGCTGCCACGGCGTGATCCCTGTGCCCACCATCACGCTGACCCAGGATCAGCGCTACGAACTGCTGGCCAGTTGGCCCATGGACCCCGATGCGCCGCAGCCGCTGGCCGTGTACCTAGATGACGTGGCCAGCCAGGTCACCCTGTGGCGAGAAGTCGTGAACCAGCCCACGGCGACGGGCACAAGCGGCGACGCCATCCCCGAACTGGGCCTTTTTGCCTGACCTTGCCTGTTTGCCCCGAAAACACCTGCGCCATGAGACTCCACCGTCCCAATACACCGCCTTCGGCCATCGGAATGGCCGCCTCGCCCGCCGCGAACGCATCGACGAAGACGGCATTGATCAAGGTCGATCAGCAGGCCGCCGTTCAGGCCGCCGTGATGGGCCGGCCGAGTCGGCCGAGTCCGTTGCAACGCCGCGAGGCCGGCATTCAATCAGTCGCCAATTTGTCGAGGCAGCTTGGCATCGATCTGCGTGGGCGAGCTGTCCCGCTGCGCCCGGCCCAGCCCACGCCGAATCACTGATCGCCTTCGGCGCAGCCCAAGCAAAGAGCCCCCGATCTGTCGATCGGGGGCTCTTTTTTACTTGGACGCAGAGCGCGTGTAGCGGTGGATCACTCCTCCACGAACGCCTCTTCCCGCTTCTTCTTCACCGATGGCAACAGCACGATGATCAAGAGCAGCACCGCGACCACCAGCAGCGAGGCCGAGATCGGGCGCGTGACGAACACGGCCCAGTCACCGCGCGAGATGAGCAATGCGCGGCGCAGGTACTCCTCCATCATCGGGCCAAGAATCAAGCCCAGCAGCAGCGGCGCGGGTTCGCAGCCGAGCTTGATGAAGATGTAGCCGATGAGGCCGAACAGAGCCACCATCCAGATGTCGAAGCTGTTGTTGTTG
>DATLHT010000345.1:0-7090 GCA_035539795.1 Burkholderiaceae bacterium | reverse complement strand
GGGTTTCCGCTGCTTCGCGCGGAATCACCAGCACGTGCCCATCGGCCTGCGGAAAGCGGTCCATGATGCAGATGACCTGGTCATCCTCGTACACCCGCAGGGCGGGCAGTTCGTTGCGCAGGATGCGCGCAAAAATGTTCTGGGGGTCATAGCCGGCCACGAAACGCTCCTCCTTGAAAGCATGTGGCGATTATAGCCGCCATACCGTACCGGATCAGGCAGGAGCGCGTGCGCTGGCGAGCCGGCGGATCGCCGCTGCGGCCAACGGCGTGAGGCCCAGCGCCTCGGCTTCTGCCAGGCGTTGCTGCATGGCGTCGCGCATGCGCGGATTCCAGAAGCGCTCGATATGCGAGGCGACTTCCTGCGTGGCGTATTCCCTGTCGGGATATATCTCGAAGAAGCCCCCGATCTGGTTGGCCATTTTGACAAGCGATGCGAGATCCATGGGCGATTCCGTCCGGTCAGATGTGTCGGGTATGTCAGGTGTAATAGGAAAAACGGCCGGCGCGTGCAAAGCCGACCAGGGCCACATTGGCCTCGGCCGCCACGCGCACGGCGTAGGCGGTCGGTGCGGAGACGGCGGCAAGCAGGCTGATGCCCTGGCTCGCGGCTTTCTGCACCATCTCGTAGCTGGCGCGGCTGGTGACCGCGACGAAGCCCTCTGCCAGATCGATGCCGGCATGTGCCAGCGCACCGATCAGCTTGTCGAGCGCATTGTGCCGGCCGACATCCTCGCGCGCCACCAGCAGGTTGCCATCGACATCGGCCCAGGCAGCAGCGTGGGCGCCACCGGTGAGGGTGTGCAGGGGCTGGTGCGCCGGCAGCTCGGTCATGGCGCGCAGGATGGCGTCGTCGTGTACGCGCACGCGTTGCGCCAGCGGCATTGGATGACGGACCGCGGCCTCCAGGCTCTCGACGCCGCACAGCCCGCAGCCGGTGCGGCCGGTCAGGTTGCGGCGCCGCGCCTTGAGGGCGGCAAAGCGTTCCGAGGCGATCTCGATCTGGACTTCCACGCCGAGTTCGCCCGGCTCGACCACGATGTCATAGATCTCGCGACGCTGCGCAACGATGCCTTCCGTGAGCGAAAAGCCCAGCGCAAAATCCTCGAGATCGGCCGGCGTCGCCAGCATCACGGCATGCGACACGCCGTTGTACACCAGCGCCACCGGCACTTCCTCGGCGACGATATCCATGCCGTCGAGCCGCCCCTCGCGGTTCACCTGCACCGTGCGGTACGTGACATGCGCGCGCCGTTCTTCCGGCGGCGCACTGTCGTGCCCGGGCAGGTCGGTGGCGTGGGCGCGGGCCAGCATGTCAGGCCTGCACCTTGTCGTGTTTCTTGCCGCTCTGGCCGTCATGCCGTGGCAGGAAGCGCAGTTGCGCCTCGGTGAAGCGGCGATGGCGCTGCTGCCACTCTGCCGGCTGTGTCACCGGCAGTACTTGCACGGCCGTCACCTTGTACTCCGGGCAGTTGGTAGCCCAATCTGAGTTGTCGGTGGTGATCACGTTCGCGCCCGACTCGGGGAAGTGGAAGGTGGTGTACACCACGCCCGGCTGCATGCGCTCGGTGATGGTGGCGCGCAGCACCGTCTCGCCTGCGCGGCTCGCAATCCCGACCCAGTCACCTTCGGCAATGCCGCGTTCCTCGGCATCGTGCGGATGGATTTCCAGACGGTCTTCTCCGTGCCACATCGAGTTCGCAGTGCGCCGCGTTTGCGCACCCACGTTGTATTGCGAGAGGATGCGGCCCGTGGTCAGGATCAGCGGATAGCGCGCATTGATGCGTTCTTCCGTCGGCACGTACTTCGTTGGCATGAAGCGGCCCTTGCCGCGCACAAAGGCGTCGATATGCATGATCGGCGTGCCTTCCGGCGCGGCTTCGTTGCAGGGCCACTGGATGCTGCCCAGCGCTTCCAGGCGCGCATAACTCACGCCATGGAAAGTCGGCGTCAGGCGGGCGATCTCGTCCATGATCTCGGACGGATCGCGATACTGCATCGGATAGCCGAGCGCATTGGCGAGTGCTTGCGTCACTTCCCAGTCCGCGTAGCCGGCCAGCGGCGGCATCACCTTGCGCACGCGCGAGATGCGCCGTTCGGCGTTGGTGAAGGTGCCGTCCTTCTCCAGGAAGCTCGAACCCGGCAGGAAGATATGCGCGAACTTGGCGGTCTCGTTGAGGAACAGGTCCTGCACGATCACGCATTCCATCGCACGCAGCGCCGCTTCCACATGCTGCGTGTTGGGGTCGGACTGGACGATGTCCTCGCCCTCGATATACATGCCCCGATAGCTGCCATCGAGCGCAGCTTCAAACATATTGGGAATGCGCAAGCCTGGTTCGGCATCGAGCGTCACGCCCCATTCGGCTTCGAATTGCTGGCGCACGGCGCTGTCCGAGACGTGGCGGTAGCCCGGCAGCTCATGCGGGAACGAGCCCATGTCGCAGGAGCCCTGCACGTTGTTCTGGCCGCGCAGCGGATTCACGCCGACACCCAGGCGGCCGACGTTGCCAGTCGCCATGGCGAGGTTGGCGATGCCCATCACCGTGGTTGAACCCTGGCTGTGTTCCGTCACGCCGAGGCCGTAGTAGATCGCCGCATTGCCGCCCGTAGCATACAGGCGCGCCGCCTGCCGCACGGTTTCGGCCGGCACGCCGGTGACCGCTTCGGTGGCTTCAGGGGAATTTTCTGCCTGGGCGACGAAGGTGCGCCACATCTCGAAGGACGGCAGCTCGCAGCGTTCGCGCACGAAGGCCTCATCGACCAGGCCTTCGGTGACGATCACGTGTGCCAGTGCGTTGACGATGGCGACATTGGTTCCGGGCATCAGTTTCAGATGATGATCGGCCGCGACGTGCGGCGTCTTCACCAGTTCGATCGAGCGCGGATCGACCACGATCAGCTTCGCACCCTCGCGCACGCGGCGCTTGAGTTGCGAGCCGAACACCGGATGGCCTTCCGTCGGGTTGGCGCCAATGACCATGATGACGTCGGCTTCCATTACCGAATCGAAGGTCTGCGTGCCGGCCGATTCGCCCAGCGTCTGTTTGAGACCGTAGCCGGTCGGTGAGTGGCACACACGGGCACAGGTATCGACGTTGTTGTTGCCGAATACCGCGCGCACGAGCTTCTGCACAAGATAGGTTTCCTCGTTCGTGCAGCGCGAGGACGTGATGCCGCCGATGGCGCCGCGGCCATGCTTGGCTTGGACACGGCGCAGTTCAGATGCGGCATGCCCGAGTGCCTCTTCCCACGATACCTCGCGCCATGGCTCGTCGATGCTGGCGCGGACCATGGGCGAGGTGATGCGATCCGCGTGCGTGGCATAGCCCCACGCGAAACGACCCTTCACGCAGGAGTGACCATGGTTTGCGCCGCCATCCTTGTGCGGCACCATGCGCACGACTTCATTGCCTTTCACCTCGGCCTTGAACGAGCAGCCCACGCCGCAGTAGGCGCAGGTCGTGACCACGCTCTTCTCGGCCTGGCCTTTCTCGATCACCGTCTTTTCCATCAGCGTTGCCGTCGGGCAGGCCTGCACGCACGCGCCGCACGACACGCATTCCGACTCCATGAACGGCTGGCTTTCGCCCGGCGAGACGCGCGATTCGAAGCCGCGTCCGGAAATCGTCAGCGCGAACGTGCCTTGCGTTTCCTCGCAGGCGCGCACACAGCGGTTGCAGACGATGCATTTCGACGGGTCGTACGTGAAGTAGGGGTTCGACTCGTCCTTGCGCATCGCGCTGGCACTGTCGAAATGGTTTGCTCCCTCCATGCCGTAGCGCACCTCGCGCAAGCCCACCACGCCGGCCATGTCCTGCAGTTCGCAGTTGCCGTTGGCGCTGCAGGTCAGGCAGTCGAGCGGATGGTCGGAGATATATAGCTCCATCACGCCGCGTCGCAGCTCGGCGAGCTTGCTGCTTTGCGTGCGCACCTCCATGCCAGCTTCGACCAGTGTCGTACAGGACGCTGGATAACCGCGCCGGCCTTCGATCTCGACGAGGCACAGGCGGCACGAGCCGAACGGCTCGAGGCTGTCGGTGGCGCACAGCTTGGGAATGGCGTTGCCGAGTTCCTGCGCTGCGCGCATCACCGACGTACCGGTGGGGACGGATACTTCGAGTCCGTCGATGGTCAGCGTCACCAACTGCTCGGACTGACGCGCTGGCGTACCGTAATCTGTTTCTCGGGCAAGTGACATTTCGTGTCTCCTTGGAATGCCTTAGTACGTTGTCTGCTGGCGTCAGGCGGCCCGTTCGGCGCTGAAATCTTCCGCGAAATGGTTGAGCGCCGACAGAACTGGGAAGGGCGCCATACCGCCGAGGGCGCACAGCGAGCCGGCCAGCATGGTGTCGCACAGGGAGCGCAGCAGGCCCACGTTCTTTTCGCGATCCCCATCGTCCTTCTCGGCGATGATGCGGTCGATGACTTCCACGCCACGCGTCGAGCCGATCCGGCACGGCGTGCATTTGCCGCAGGATTCGGCGGCGCAGAATTCCATGGCGTAGCGCGCCATGTGGGCCATGTCGACGGTGTCGTCGAAGGCGACGAGGCCGCCGTGGCCGACCATGGCCTGGATGGCGGCATACGCTTCGTAGTCCAGCGGCACATCGAACTGGCTCTCCGGCACATAGGCGCCTAGCGGCCCGCCGACCTGCACGGCACGGATCGGCCGGCCCGAGGCGGAGCCGCCGCCGTAGTCATGGAGCAACTCGCGCAGCGTCACGCCGAAGGCTTTTTCGACCAGCCCCCCGTGCTTCAGGTTGCCGGTCAGCTGAAATGGCAGCGTGCCGCGCGAACGGCCCATGCCATAGTTCTGGTAGAAGGCCGCGCCCCGGTCGAGAATGATAGGCACCGAGGCGAACGTCATCACGTTGTTGATGACCGTGGGTTTGCCGAACAGGCCTTGCAGCGCGGGCAGCGGCGGCTTGAAGCGCACGATGCCGCGCTTGCCTTCGAGGCTTTCGAGCAGCGAGGTTTCCTCGCCGCAGATATACGCGCCCGCGCCCATGCGCACCTCCAGCTCGAACGCCTGCCCGGAGCCGAGCACGTCCTCACCCAGGTAGCCCGTGGCTCGGGCGCGTTCGATGGCTGCGCGCAGCGCCTTCACGCTGTGCGGATATTCCGAGCGGACGTAGATATAGCCCAGGGTCGCACCCACGGCGAGGCCGGCGATGGTCATGCCTTCGATCAGGCAGTACGGATCGCCTTCCATCAGCATGCGGTCGGAGAAGGTGCCGGAATCGCCTTCGTCGGCATTGCACACGATGTACTTCTGCGTAGCCTGCGCGTTCAGCACCGTGTTCCACTTGATGCCGGTCGGGAAGGCCGCGCCGCCACGGCCACGCAGGCCGGATTCGGTGACGGCGCGCACGATGTCCGCGCCCGTCATGCCCACCGCATTGCGCAGTCCGCGATAACCGCCGTGCGCCGTGTAGTCATCGAGCGATAGCGGATCGGTGATGCCGACGCGCGCGAAGGTCAGGCGTTCCTGTTTCTTCAGGTAAGACAGCTCCTCGGTCAGGCCGAGGCACAGCGGATGTGAGCAGTCAGTGCCCTGCGCCAGGAAATCCGCGTCGAACAACGCCGCGACATCCTGCGGCCTGACCGGGCCAAAGGCCACGCGTCCCGCAGGCGTTTCCACCTCGACCAGCGGTTCCAGCCAGAACATGCCACGCGAACCGTTGCGCACCATCTCGATGGCGGTGCCACGCTGTTCAGCCTCGCGCTGCAGCGCCTGGGCGACGCGGTCGGCGCCGAGCGACAGCGCGCTCGAATCGATGGGAACGTAGATGCGGGTCATGACGCCTCCCGTGCATTGGCTTGCAGTTCAGCACGTAGTGCCGCGACATACGCATCGAAGGTCGCAGCATCGACGCGGCCGACAACTTCGTCATCGACCACCATCGACGGCCCGCAGGCACAGTTGCCGAGGCAGTACACCGGCTCCAGCGTGACGGCGTTGTCGGCCGAGGTCTCGTGATAGTCGCAGCCGAGCACGTGCTTGGCGTGCGCTTCGAGCGCTGCCGCGCCCATCGACTGGCAAGCCTCGGCGCGGCAGATCTGCACCACGTGACGGCCCGGCGCATGGCGGCGGAAGTGTTGATAGAAGCTGATCACGCCGTGTACCTCAGCGCGCGACAGGTTCAGCGTCGCGGCGATCACCGCGACGGCTTCGTCCGGCACGTAGCGGAACTCATCCTGCAGGGCATGCAGCATGGGCAGCAGCGCACCCGGCATCTGCCGGTGCGCTTGGGCGATTTCCCAGATGCGCTGCACGCGCGCCTGGGCCTGTGGGGACTGGGGAGCATTCACGTTCGTCTCCTGCACGCAATGCTTGCAACGGCGCTTGCAATGACTTTTAATAGGAACTAAATTGCATAAGTTGTACGAAGTACTGTTATGCATTGATTGGCAAGGTATCATTGGCACTCTGATTGCCACAATATGAATTTTTATGCCGAAGCCGTGGATAACCGTCGAACCCGCCTGGCGCCTGCGCAACACCGCCGGCCAGGAACTCGATCCCTTGCTGTTCCGCATCCTTCAGGCCATCAACGACACCGGCAAGCTCACGGAGTCGGCCGAACGCGTCGGCTATTCCTACCGTCACTGCTGGAACCTGATCCACCAGTGGTCGGCGTTCTTTGGTGTGCCGCTGGTCGAACTGAGCAAGGGCAAGGGTGCACGGCTGACGCCTCTGGGGGAGAAGCTGGCATGGGCTGCCGAACGTGTACAGGCCCGGCTGGGACCGCAGTTGGAAAACCTGGCAGTCGAGCTCGACCGTGAAATCAATCTGGCGATTTCAGACAGCAAGCCGACCCTGCGCCTGCATGCCAGCCATGGCTATGCCGTGGCCATGCTGCCGGAACTGTTCGCCAGCATCGGCACGGCGGGGCTCGAGTTGCAGTATCTCGGCTCGCTCGATGCCATGGCATCGATGGCGCGCGGTAACTGCGAACTGTGCGGCTTTCATCTGCCGCTCAATCTGCCGTGCGGCGAGCTGCTGGCGCGCGTGCACAAGTTTCTCAAGCCGCGCTCGCACCGGCTGATCCGGCTCGTCACGCGCACGCAGGGCCTGTATCTCGCGC
>DATLHT010000344.1:0-1560 GCA_035539795.1 Burkholderiaceae bacterium | reverse complement strand
CGCCCTTCGAGGTCGTCGATCGCCACGCGCTCGATCTCGCGGTGTGCCATCTTGGCCCAGGCGTCCGACGGCTTCATCGCGGGCTCCATGTCCGACAGGTACATCTCCGTGGTCACGCGCGCCACGTCGTTGGCCTTGTACACGCTGTGGATGGCATCGCACAGATCGCGCAAGCCCATGCGTTCGTACTGCGGGAACTTGCCGACGAACTCCGGCAGCACGCGCCACAGCGGCTGGTTGGCGTCGTAGTCGTCCTTGAACTGCTGCAGCTCGGTCACGAGGGAATTCCAGCGCCCCTTGGTGATGCCGATGGTGAACATGATGAAGAACGAGTACAGCCCGGTCTTCTCGATGATGATGCCGTGCTCCGCCAGGTAGCGCGTGACGATGGCGGCTGGAATGCCGGAATCGCTGAACTCGCCGTCCACATCGAGGCCTGGGGTGATGATCGTGGCCTTGATCGGATCGAGCAGATTGAAGTTCTCAGCGAGATCGCCAAAACCGTGCCAGCGCTCGTTAGCCTGCAGCACCCAGTCCGCGCGGTCACCCATGCCCTCTTCCGCCAGGTCCTCCGGACCCCAGACGCTGAACCACCAGTCGTCCTGCTTGCCACCGATGTAGTCGGTCTGCACCTTGCGCATGGCGCGGCGGAAGTCGAGTGCTTCCATGATGCTTTCCTCGACGAGCGCGGTGCCGCCCGGCGCTTCCATCATGGCCGCGGCAACGTCGCACGAGGCGATGATCGAGTATTGCGGGCTGGTCGACGTGTGCATCAGGTACGCTTCGTTGAAGCGGTACGTATCGAGCTTGCGCGTCTCCGAATCCTGCACGAGGATCTGCGAGGCCTGCGACAGGCCGGCCAGCAGCTTGTGCGTGGATTGCGTGACGAACACCAGCGCATCCTTGCTGCGCACGCCATAGCTGCCGATGGCATGCATGTCGTCGTAGAAGGTATGGAAAGCCGCATGCGGCAGCCACGCCTCGTCGAAGTGCAGCGTGTCGACGTGCGTGCCGAGCATCTCCTTGATCATCTCGGCGTTATACAGCACGCCGTCGTAGGTACCCTGCGTGATGGTCAGGATGCGAGGCTTCTTGTTGGTGGCCTGACTGGCGAACGGGTGCGCGGCGATCTTGCGGCGAATGGTCTCAGGATCGAACTCGCTCTTCGGAATCGGACCGATGATGCCGTAATGGTTGCGCGTCGGCATCAGGAACACCGGGATCGCGCCGGTCATCATGATGGCGTGCAGAATCGACTTGTGGCAGTTGCGGTCCACCAGCACGATGTCGCCGGGCGCGACGTTGGCGTGCCACACCATCTTGTTGGAGGTGGACGTGCCGTTGGTCACGAAATACATGTGATCCGAATTGTAGATGCGCGCGGCATTGCGCTCGGACGCGGCGATGGGGCCCGTATGGTCGAGCAGCTGGCCGAGCTCCTCCACGGCATTGCAGACGTCGGCGCGCAGCATGTTTTCACCGAAGAACTGGTGGAACATGCGGCCCACGGGGCTCTTCAGGAAGGCGACGCCGCCCGAGTGGCCCGGGCAGTGCCAGGAA
>DATLHT010000343.1:0-2642 GCA_035539795.1 Burkholderiaceae bacterium | reverse complement strand
ACCACCACTACCCAACCCCGCCGCCGCTTTCGCCGCGTCGCTGTTCTGTAGCGAGGGCCGAATCTTAGGCAACTTTTTACTGCTTGGCAAGCCTTTTCTTATAATCTTCATTTCAGGATGGTAAGCAAGCTGAAATGGCAGACTGATACCGCGACGATGGCACCTCTGCCGGCCCGTACATTTTGCATCTCACGCTGCCCGTGGGGCCGCCTGATTCCGGAAGAAGCGTCACAGAAACCTTGCACACCACCGACCATGCCCAACTCCACGCCACCCGCCCTGCCCCCATCCATAGGGCACTCTGACGACATCATCCAAGCGGCGACCGTTCGCTGGCTGGAGCGTGCGGTGATCGGGCTGAACCTATGCCCTTTCGCCAAGAGCGTGCACGTCAAAGGCCAGGTTCGCTACGTCGTTTCACCTCATTCATCGGCGGATAAACTGCTCGCACAACTGGAAACCGAGCTCAGCACACTCGCGGCGACAGATGCGCAGGCCGTGGATACCACGCTGCTGATCTGCCCTCATGCTTTACAGGATTTCACCGCCTTCAATGACTTTCTGACGCTCGCCGATATCACGCTGGGAGCACTCGGCCTGCGCGGTGTTCTGCAGATCGCCAGCTTCCACCCAAACTACCAGTTCGATGGGAATGCAGCTGAGGCTATCGAAAACTACACGAATCGCGCCCCATATCCGATACTTCATTTACTGCGAGAGGCGAGTATCGACCGCGCAGTAGCAGCAGTGCCAGACGCTGCTGATATCTACGAACGCAATGAAGCCACGATGCGCGCGCTGGGCCACGCGGGCTGGAAGAAGCTCTGGAATCCGCCGTCCTAGACCGGGCCGGCCAAACAGGTGGCAGCACCTTCTTTTTGCAAGCGCTCTGGGTACAATCACGCCATGCAATATATCCACGTCGTTAACGGCGACATCGCCGGCAATGTTCTGCGCCAGGCTCTCGCTCAGGCCGCCCGCCCCGACACGGTCATCGTGCTGCGCGACGACTTGGCCGTGGGTCCGTTGACCGATGTCGACGGCGCAGGTGTGCAGCGCGCGCAGTTCTGGCAGCGTGTGGCGCCGAACAGTGGTATCGATTTTTCACTGGAAATGCGGGCCGCGCTGGACCAGTTGCAGGAGTTGAAAGCCGGCAATACCGAGATCGCCATCTGGCACGGCCAAAGCGCCTCGGACCAGTTGATGCTGCGCCGCGTGGTGTTTCATATGCACCAGTTTCCACAGCGCATCAATGAAGTGGCCTTGGATGCGCGCGAACTCGAGGTACCACTGCAGCGCAATCTCACCAGCATCGGCATGTATCCGCCAGCCCGGCTGGCGCGCCGCTTCTCCACCATCGCCCCCGTCTCGGTCCTGCGCCTTGGCCGCCTAGGCTACGAGTGGCAGCAATGCGTACGCGAAAACGCAGATGTCCGACTGTGGAAGGGCAATACCCTGGTGCCGGCCGCCTATTACAACGTGGACGAAGTGATTCTGGAGTACACACCGCGCGAGTGGGCGCCAGCCATCGAGGTGGTGACCAGCATCATGGGCAAAATCGAAGGCCTGCTGGCCACCGACTGGTTTGTGTTCTGGCGCTGCCGGGAGCTGATCGGCAACGGCCAATTGGTTCTGCGCGGCGATGCTGATTCGCTGCAGACATGTGAGCTGCGCCGCAATCTGCTGCCAGAGGCCGAGTAGGTCGAATCTCGCATGAGTGGCGCCGAAACGACATATTTACCAGCCCCGCCACCCACACAGCCGACATAAGGGAAAACCCTTACATCTTTCTGACATTTCCGCTAGAATGGCATTGTGCATCGCACAATCACGCCCTAAGGGCGGTGACCAGGAGCAACTCCCTGTCATATTTCTTATCCAACTCTCTGCAGATAAGATCTTCGTGCGATCAAAAAGGAAAGACATTGAATCCACTTGAACTCAGCCAGGCCGTCGGCGCACTCTCCGAAGAGGATGTGCGGCGCGCGACCGGTGACGCCAACCGCCCTGTCGTGATGGTGCGCGAGCTTGCCGCCCATCATCGCGCCCGGCTGCGTGCGCACCTGCTGAGTCTGGGAGAGGAAGACCGGCTGCTGCGTTTCGGGCAGGCCGTGGCCGATCCCGTCATCGAAGCCTACGTGGACAATATCGACTTTGATCACGACAAGGTCTTCGGGGTGTTCAACGATCACCTCGAACTGATTGGCGCTGCCCACCTGGCCTACCTGCGGGACAACGCCCAGGGCAAGATTGCCGAGTTCGGCGTGTCGGTCGCCGCCGAAGCGCGCGGCCGCGGCATCGGCAGCGCGATGTTCGAGCGGGCTGCCACGCACGGCCGCAACAATGGCGTGCACACGCTATACATGCATTGCCTGTCGCGCAACCGGGCGATGATGCACATTGCCCGCAAGGCGGGCATGAAGGTGCACCTCGAATACGGGGAGGCTGATGCCTACCTGGAACTGCCGCCTGCCAACACCGCCAGCCATCTCACCGAGGCACTGGAAGAGCAGGTCGCAGACCTCGACTACATGCTCAAGCGCAACCTGCGCAACGCCCGCCGCTTCGGCCAGCGCTTCTGGCGCTCGTTTTCGCCGGCCAAGGGTACGGCCTAAGCCTGTCCTCGGGACTGGGTGTCAAGC
>DATLHT010000342.1:0-3179 GCA_035539795.1 Burkholderiaceae bacterium | reverse complement strand
CCCTCAAGAAGCCTGCTCCAACAGCGGTCAGCGTGTGGCAGACCATTTCGAGGACTGCCTCGAAATGGTCGAGGTCCTGCCATCGCCGGACAAGAGCATCAAGGCACTGGAGCGCGAGCAACAGACGCGCGTTGGGAAGCGCACACCATGAGCCGCGCCGAGCTCGTGCTCTACGCCACGGAGGATGGGACCGCTCAGTTCTTTCTGCGGGCGGAAGGCGGATCGGTTTGGTTGACCCAGGCCGAGTTGGCCGCTCTGTTCCAGAGCACAACCCAGAACATCACGCAGCACGTACGCGCCATCTATGCCGACTCGGAATTGAGCGAGGAGGCAACCTGTAAGCACGACTTACAGGTTCGCGCCGAGGGGGGCAGGCAGGTGCGTCGCACCGTCAAGCTGTACAACCTGGACATGATCCTGGCCATCGGCTACCGCGTGAAGTCGGCTCGCGGCACGCAGTTCCGGCAATGGGCCACCACCCACTTGAAGGAATACCTGGTCAAGGGCTTCGTTCTCGACGACAAGCGCCTCAAGGGTGGCGAAGGCGGGGACTACTTCGACGAACTGCTGCACCGCATCCGGGACATCCGCTCCTCGGAGAAGCGCTTCTACCAAAAGGTGCGCGATATCTTCGCGCTCTCGGTGGACTACGCGGACGACGGCGAGGCCACGGGCCTGTTCTTCGCTGAGGTGCAAAACAAGATGTTCTTCTCCGTCACCGGCCACACCGCTGCGGAGTTGATCGTGCAGCGCGCCGACCCCACGCAGCCCAACATGGCGCTCACCTCATGGCAGGGCGGCCGGGTGCGAAAGGGCGATGTGACAGTGGCAAAAAACTACCTCGACGCCGATGAGTTGGATCAACTCAATCGCATCGTCAGCATGTTCCTCGACTTCGCCGAGCTACGGGCCATGCAGCGCAAGAACCTGCGCATGGCGGACTGGCGCGTCTATGTGGACAGCTTCATGGACTTCAATGAGCGGCCGGTGCTGCAGGGGAACGGCCGCATGAGCAATCAAGAGATGACAGACATGGTGCACGAACGCTACGAGCAGTTTGATGCTAGACGACGCAGTGTTGAGGCACGAGAGGTGGATAGTTTGGAGCTGCGGGAACTGGAACGCGCGAAAGAGCAGATCGACCGTCAACACAAGAGCAGCCAGGAGGGCAAGGATGTTGCCTGAGCATTGGAAGCATATGCCTCTCCACACCGTTGCAGAGGTTCGCACCGGGCTAGCAAAAGGCAAACCGGCTCTGATCGATCCAGTTGAAGTGCCATACCTAAGAGTCGCAAACGTTCAGGACGGACACTTCGACTTGGGGGAGATCAAGACGATTCTGGTGGAGCGCAGTGCTATCAAGCGATACCAGCTGCATGCCGGCGATGTGCTGATGACGGAAGGAGGTGACTTCGACAAACTCGGCCGCGGAGCGGTATGGAGCGGCGAGATTTCGCCGTGCTTACATCAGAATCACCTATTCGTCGTTCGGCCAGATTCGAGCGTGCTCAACGCAATATTTCTAGCGGCCCTTTCGTCCAGCCACTACGGGCGCGCGTACTTCGAAAGTTGCGCCAAGCGAAGCACCAACTTGGCAAGCATCAATTCTTCGCAATTGAAGGAATTCCCCGTTGTCCTCCCGCCCTACAGTGAGCAAGCTCAAATTGCTTGCATTTTGGACACCTGGGACGCTGCGATAGCAACCACCAAGCAACTGTTGGCGAATAGCCGCCGCCAAATGCGTGATCTCATGCAAGGCCTACTCACTGGTCATCGCACTTTCGGCACTGATTGCACACTGTGGGCGCATGCGGACTTCGACCAAGTCTTCGAGCGCGTCACTCGCAAGAACACCGCTGGCGACCAGAACGTGCTCACCATCTCCGGCCAGCACGGCCTGATCAGCCAACGCGAGTACTTCAGCCGCGTCGTCGCCAGCGACGACCTGAGCGGCTATACGCACCTCAGCACGGGTGACTTCGCCTACAACAAGAGTTCGTCGAACGGCTACCCGATGGGCGCCATCAAACCGCTGGTGGCCTACGACTCGGGCGTCGTGTCCAGCCTCTACATCTGCTTCCGCATCCGGCCGGGTGTGGAAGCCGATGAAGACTTCTTCTCGCACTACTTCGACGCCGGCATGCTCAACGACGAGATCACCGGCATTGCGCAGGAAGGGGCGCGCAACCACGGCCTGCTCAACGTGAGCGTCAAGGAGTTCTTCAAGCTCAAGCTGCGGGTGCCACCTCTCGAAGACCAACGCCGTATCGCGGAAGTGCTCAACACCGCGCAGGAAGAGATTCGCAACATTGAAGGGCAACTCGAGCGGCTCAAAACGGAGAAGCGCGCGCTCATGGCCGACCTGCTGACAGGCAAGCGCCGGGTACGCGTACCTGACACGACAGAAGAAGCACAGGAGCCCGCATGACCACCGCCCCCCAGCTTCGCGAGCAGTACAGCGCCCACCTCCCCGCGCTGCACCTGCTCGCCAACCTGGGGTGGCACTTCCTGCCAACGGCCGAGGCCCTCACCCTGCGTGGCAGCACGCGCGAGGTGATCCTCAAGCCCCGGCTGATCGAAGTCCTGCAGACCCGCCGCTTCGACTACAAGGGCGAAACCTTCCCGCTCTCGCCCAGCGGCATCGACCAGATCGTGCGCCAGGTGCAGGCCCTGAGCCTGGCCGAAGGCCTGCTGCCTGCCAACGAGCGGCTGTACCAGATGCTCACGCTGGGCATCACGGTCACCGAGTTCATGCCCGACGGCAAGAGGCACCAGCCGACGATTGCGCTGATCGATTGGCACGACGGGGGCGCCAACCGCTGGGACGTGACGGAAGAGCTGCAGGTGCTCTCCACCCACGGCACGCACCACCGTTGCCCGGACGTGGTGGCCTACGTGAACGGCCTGCCGCTGGTGGTGATCGAGGCCAAGCGGCCCGATGCGGTGCGCGCGGACCAGGCGATGGTGAACGAGGGCATCAGCCAGCACTTGCGCAACCAGCGGCCGGACGAGATTCCGCAGCTCTTCGCCTATGCGCAGTTGCTGTTGTCGGTGAGCTTCACCGAGGGCCGCTACGGCACCACGCACACGCCGCTGAAGTTCTGGGCGCGTTGGCGCGAGGAGGTGTTTTCCGATACGCAACTGAGCGAGTGGAAGAACCACCCGCAGCCACCTGAGGT
>DATLHT010000341.1:0-12424 GCA_035539795.1 Burkholderiaceae bacterium | reverse complement strand
CCCGGTGCACTGGCCTGATCGCCGCGAAAGAAACGTGTGAACGCTTGGTTGCGCTGTGCATGCGGAATTCCCGGTCCATTGTCCTCGATCACGACCATGGCCTGTACCGTATCGGTATAACCAGCCCGGACCGTTACCTTGCCGCCGACCGGCACATACTTGATAGCGTTATCGAGCAGATTGGACAAGGCTTCGCGCAACAACACCGCATTGCCTTGCACGCGGTAGCGCGAGGCTTCGTCCAGTGTGGCGTTACCGATGGTTTCGAAACCCATGTCGATCTGCTTTTCCAGGGCTTGAGGCACCCATTCCGCACCGGATTCGAACGCGAGCGCCACCACATCGACAGGCGAAGTACCGCCGAGTTGTTCGAGGGTCAAACCAGGTTCGGCACGGGCCAGCGACAGCAGCTGGTTCGACAGGCGAATCGCGCGCTCTGCCGATTTCTGCAGTTCTAGGACAGCAGGGCGCGCCTCCGGCAGGCTACCTGCCTTGGCAGCGCGGTCAGCGTGGAGCTTGAGCGCGGTGAGTGGTGTGCGCAGCTGATGCGCGGCGTCGGCAATGAATTTGCGCTGGGCATCGAGGGCTTCACGGAGGCGTGCCAGCAAGGCGTTCATGGCACGGATCAGCGGTGCGAGTTCGGAGGGGAGTTGTGATTCCTCGAGCGACGCCAGCGATTTCGCCGTCTGGCGGTTGAGCTTGTCCGCGAGCAGTTGTAGCGGCACCAGTTCTTCCTTGAGCACGTGCGACAGAATCAGGCCGCCGACCACGAGCAGCATGATCAGGGGAACCGATACTGCCAGCAAGATTTCATTGGCGGCGGTTTCGCGCCGGTCGAGTTGTTCGGCCACTTCAATGACGATGGGTCCGGGCAGGCCACGCATCTTGCCGGAGGCCAATGCTGTGGTGTTCTCTTCGCTGTCGAGTGCGTCCCCAACGATATGCTGCGGACGACTGTCTTCCGGTGAATCGAGCCACACCGGCAGGCGTACCGCGCGGACCTGGCGGCCGTTGTACCAGGCGTAGAACAAGCGCGCATCGTACAACGTCGCCTGGCCGGTACCATAGCCGAGCCAGGTATCGTGTCCACCGATCGGGCCGTCCGGTCCGTGGATACGCCAGTAGACACGGTCGTTGCCCGCGCCTTCGACAAGAGTCTTGGCAATCAGGGGAATATCGTGGTTCAGCCGAGGTCCAGAAATACGGATCTGCTGCGCAATGTTATTGGCGACGCCATACAGCGCGCGGTCGAATACTTGGGTGGTGTAATGCCCGGCCAGCCAGTACGCTAGCGAGCCGCTCGTCAGGACGAGGGCAAACAGCGGTGTGGCCAGCGCGCGCAGCAGATGGACGCGCAGGCTCAGCGTCGTGGGATTGCGGGTCGGTGCAGGACCGGAAGGCGGGCGCGGACGAAGCCACATGATGGGATTCAGCTGGCGCGTGCCTGCAGGAGATAGCCGAAGCCGCGCACGGTAACGATCTCTGCATCGCACGCTTCGATTTTGCGTCGTACGCGGTGGACATACACTTCGATCGCGGTATCGCCGACGGTATCACCACCATCACCAGCTGGATAAGTGAAGGTAGCGAGGTGATCCTGCAGCTGTGCCTTGCTGACCACGCGACCATGCCGCTGCATCAGCAGTTCAAGTACGGCAAATTCACGCGGCGAGAGTTCGAGCGCGCGGGCATCGCTGAAGATGCGTTTTTCTCCACCAGCCAGACGCAGCGTACCGACGCGCAGGTCGGGACGGATTGGTTCGGTATCGGCGCCAGGTACGCGGCGCAGCAGCACGCGCACGCGCGCTTCGAGTTCCTGCAGGGCGAAAGGCTTGACAAGGTAATCGTCTGCGCCAGCATCGAGGCCGCGGATGCGGTCGTGCACATCGTCGCGGGCAGTCAGGATCAGCACCGGCGTGAGGCGGTTGTAGGTACGATAGCGGTTGAGCAGGGTCATGCCATCGATACCCGGCAGACCGAGGTCGAGAATGACCAGGTCATGCTCGTCGCGCTTGAGCTGGTCGGCCGCGAACACACCGTCGTGCACGGTATGCACCTTGTGCCCGGCCTGCACCAGTCCGGCTTCGATGCCGCTGGCGATCTGCTGGTCGTCTTCTATCAGAAGAATTCGCATACTGCTCATGATCCAGGCAGCCTGTGCCCGGTAACTGGAAGTCAAACAGGATTACAATCGGCGCATGTCGACCGCCATGCTTACCATCAACGATCTCGAAACCGCCATCAATTTCTGGCGTAGCCGTTCGCCGGCCGTGGGTGAGGAATTGCGCCTGTGTCCGGAGGCGGCGGCGCTGGCCAAACCATACGCATTGATGATTGTACAGGGCGCAACGACGATCGCGCCGGAACAGCTTGGTGACAAGGCGTTGGCGGCGTGGCAGGCTTACCGGTCCGCCCGGATTGGCGCCTAGGCAGCCAGATCAGAGATCGGGCCGCAGCGCGCACAGCGGAAGCCACGCCGCACAAGTCGGGTGGCCGATTCAGGCTGCGGAAATCGGGTTGCGCAAGCCAGTTCCTTGCAGGCTAGGCGAATGCCGCCGCCGCTTCTTCAATGAAGCGTGCCAGGGCCACATCCTTTTTTGTCACGCCATTGGCATCATGGGTGCTCAACGTGATTTCCACGGTGTTGTACACATTGAACCATTCAGGATGGTGATCGGCCTGCTCGGCACGTAGGGCCACGCGCGTCATGAACGCGAAGGCCTGGTTGAAGTCTTTGAATTCGAATCGCTTGTGCCAGGCATCGCGCCCATCTAGTGCGTGCCAGCCAGGAAGGGTATCGAGTGCTGCCGTCCGGGCAGCGGCAGTCAGTGGTGCAGTCATATGCGTTTCCTGTTGATGAGGCCAGGCGATGATTCTCATCCCGCGATGGCCGTGGGCTCTGCGGGTACGCCGGCCGGGTTCATCCGCGCGGCGGCAGGCCGTGCAAATCACGACGCTGCGCCGCGTCCTGTCACTATGACAGCGCGGGTTCCTCGCCAGTGCCCCGGTGCAGCACCAGATCACGGTCTTCAATCGCCTCCGCCGCGATTTCCGGCTGACGGCGCAGCTCGGTGTAGAGCGGCGTGAAATCGGGCCGGGTTGCATCGAACAACTGGTCGAAACCGTCGATCACGAAGTATGTTTTCTGAAACGTGTCGATACGGTAGTGCGTTCGCATGATGCGCCGCAGATCGAAGCCCAGGCGGTTCGGTCGCGCATCGTCGAGCGCATAGATCGATTCGCTCTTGCTCGAGACGATGCCTGCGCCGTAGATGCGCAGCCCGGCCGCTGTGCGGATCAGTCCGAACTCCACGGTATACCAGTAGAGCCGCGCCAGCATGTCGAGGGCGCCGAGCTTCTGGGCCTTGAGCCCCCCGCGGCCATACGCCTGCATGTAGTCGGCGAAGACCGGATTGATGAGCATCGGCACATGGCCGAACACGTCATGGAAACAGTCAGGTTCCTGCAGGTAATCCATCTGGGCGGGCGAGCGCATCCACCAGCTTGCCGGAAAGCGCCGGTTGGCCAGATGGTCGAAGAACACTTCGTCAGGGACCAGACCCGGCACGGCGACCACCTGCCAGCCAGTGGCGCGCATCAGCCGGGCGTTGAGCTCGGCGAAATCAGGCACGTGGTCGCGCGCCATGCCGAGCGTTTCGAGACCTTGCAAAAAGGCATCGCAGGCGCGGCCAGGCAGCAGAGCGGTCTGCTGGTCATAGAGCGCGCGCCAGATGTCGTGGTCGGCCTGGGTATAGCGGGCCAGCGGTTGCGCCATGGTGAAATCGGCATGCAAATCCTGTCCGGCGAGCAGGCCGGCGTCGAATTGTTCCTTGAGCTTGCTGGTCAGCGTGCCCTGGAATTGGGCTGGCGGGGACAGACTCATGGCCCACTCCGCGGTCAATTGAACATATGAAAAGTGTATGCCGAAGCGCATGCGGGGTTGCCGCAATCTCGTCGCTGGAGTCGGAAAATGCGTAGAATATACGCATCAATATGAATATCTATGCAGGAAACGTGCATGTTGTCTTTCGACTCCTACGATCTGGCACTGCTGGATGCCTTGCAAGGCGACGGCCGGGCGACGCACCAGCAGTTGGCGGAACGGGTTCATCTGTCGCCCAGCCAGATCGGTCGCCGCCTGGCCCGTCTCGAAGCGGCCGGCGTGATCGAGGGCTACCGGGTGGTGCTGTCGCCAGCCGTGCTCGGACTCGGCGTAACGGTGTTCGTCGGCGTCAAGCTTGCGCATCATGGCGATACGATCATCGAAGCGTTCCGCGAGCAGGTGATGCTGCTGGAAGAGGTACAGGAATGCTATGCCGTGGCGGGCGAGGCGGACTATTTGCTGCGTGTGATGGTGCCCGATCTGCCCGCTTTGTCGGCCTTCATGATGAAGCGCCTGATGCGCGTTCCCGGTGTCGACAGCGTACGTTCCAATATCGTCCTGACAGCTTTCAAGCGCGACGGACCGCTACCGCTGGGCCATCTGCGGGGTGCGGCACCCATAAGCGATGCGCATGGATGAGCGATACCCCGAAAGAGGTTGGGGTGACCAAATGTGGCGGCGTTGCTACGCTTCAAAATGAACGATCCGGCGTGTCATGCGCCATGCAGATGCTGCACGACCCTTGCAAATGCTTAAGAGTCACAGTCTGGCCAACGGGGCCAGATGTTGTGGCCGATCAGCCGGCCTGTGCCGTGGCAGCAAGACTGACGTGTTTACTCTAAAAAGTTTTTCGCCGAATTTGATCCCAATCGTGATAATGCATTGAATGCCGCACGAGACGGTTATTAGTCAGGCAGAGCAGGCATTCCTACACTATCAGGAGACACTTTATTCATGTCCATGTCACATCATCGACTTAGCGCGGCCTTTGTCGGCGCCTTGCTGATGGCTGGCACCGTGGCTCACGCCCAGACTGCCGGCACCACCGTTGTCAGTGCCGGTTGGTTCCGCGTCATGCCGCAGTCCGACAGCGTGCCGCTGCGCACCACCAACATCGGCGGTGCACCGGTAAACATCGTCAGTACCGGCACCGGTGCCAAGGTCGAGGACGCCGATACGCTTGGCTTGGCGGTCAGCTACTTCTTTACCGACAACATCTCGGGCGAACTGGTGGCCGGCGTGCCACCGCGCCACAAGGTATCCGGTGAGGGCAAGCTTGCGCCGTTCGGCGTGATCGGCTCGGTGCGCCAGTGGAGCCCGGCTATCCTCGCCAAGTATCACTTCGGCACGGCCCAGCAGCGCTTCCGTCCGTATGTCGGCCTGGGGATCAACTACACCTGGTTCACCGACGGCAAGATCACTAGCACGCCGTTCAGCAACGCCACGTTTGGCCCGGGCGCCACGACCTCGGTGAAGGCGGACTCGAGCTGGAACCCGGTCTTCAACATCGGTGCGACCTATGCGATGACTGATCGCTGGATCCTCGGTCTGTCGGTATCGTACTTGCCGCTCAAAACCAAGGCCACGCTGAATACGCGCACAGCGACGGGCGTGCCGGTGACCAGCGAGACCAGTATCAAGATCCGCCCGGTGGTTACGTTCCTGACTGTCGGCTACGCATTCTGACTCGATCGCCTGTATTTGACTTGAGTAGCGTCCCTGCGGCGCGCTGGCGCACTCCATGCGCGGGCGTGCCGCTTTTTTATGGGTGCCGGATCAGGACTGGTTGACGCTCGTGACCGTATAGCCTTCGGCTTCGATGGCCTGACGCAACTCGGCGACTTCTGCCGTGCTGCCGATATTGACGGCTTTCGTCGGCAGATCGACAGTGACGGACGCCACCGGATCGCGTTCGCGCACGGCACGTGTAATGGCCTGCACGCAGTGGTTGCACGACATGCCTTCTACCTTGAATTCAATCATGAGTACCCCTGTTCCCGGAATGGCTTGACCTTGCCCGCATGGGAAGGTGCAAGATGTCATCATTACCATATCGTGCACGATGATGGTAAAGCGATGATGACACAAGCGCCGGAGTGTGTCCGGCGCCGTCAGTGCCGGTGCAGTTCCGCTGCAGGCCGGGCAGGAGGATAGCGATGAATATCGGAGAAGCTGCACGCCAGAGCGGCGTATCGGCCAAGCGTATCAGGCACTACGAAGCGATCGGCTTACTGCCCGCGAGTGCCCGGAGCGAAAGCGGCTATCGTCGCTATGACGCGGCGGCCGTCGATACACTGCGTTTTGTCGAGCGTGCCCGGCGGCTGGGGTTTGCGCTGGATGAGATCCAGCAACTGTTGACGCTGTGGAGCGATCGCTCGCGCGCGAGTGCCGATGTCAAGGCGCTGACTTTACGTCATATCGATGCGCTCGACGAACGTATTGCCGAGCTCACAGCCATGCGTGCTCAGTTGGTCCGTCTGGCCGACAATTGCCACGGTGACGACCGGCCCGATTGTCCGATTCTCGACGAGATGGCGCCCGCATCCTCCGGGGAGCCGGGAAGGCGGGAACATTGCATCGCAGAAGGTGGTTTCCGATCGTAACGGATGACTGCGCTGCACCGCACATGCTTTATATTGTGGCTGACGACGGACCGTGCGTTTGATCGCTTCAGTTTTCCATCCTGGATTCACTTCCGGACTGATGGCCCGGTGGATCTGCCGGGTCGGAACGGTGATGCGCACAACCCACCAGGAGACCCTTGTGACGCTGCTGCCTGACCCGCTGCCGGCCATGCCCGCATTTCCCTCTCCGTGCTCCGCGTGCCCCGTGCGGGTCGGTGCGGGCGGCGCATGATGGAGCGGTACGACTACATCATCGTCGGGGCCGGCTCGGCTGGCTGCGTTCTGGCCAATCGCCTGACACGTGACCCCGATATCAATGTCCTGCTGCTGGAAGCGGGTGGCAAGGATGACTATCACTGGATCCACATCCCGGTCGGTTATCTCTACTGCATCGGTAATCCGCGTACCGACTGGATGTACCGTACGCGCGAGGAGCCGGGCCTAAACGGACGGTCGCTGCGCTACCCGCGCGGGCGCGTGCTGGGTGGTTCCTCATCGATCAACGGCATGATCTACATGCGCGGCCAGCGCGAGGACTACGACGGCTGGGCCGCACTGACCGGCGATGACAGTTGGCGCTGGGATGCCGTGCTGCCGCTGTTTCTTCGCAGCGAGGATCATCATCTGGGCGCGAGCGACTTCCATGGTGCCGGTGGTGAATGGCGCGTGGAGGCGCAGCGGCTGCGCTGGGACATCCTCGAAGCCTTCATGGCCGCCGCCGAGGCCACAGGCATTCCGCGCACCGATGACTTCAACCGTGGCGATAACTTTGGCGTGGGATATTTCGAGGTCAATCAGCGCAAGGGCTTGCGTTGGAATACGTCCAAGGCGTTCCTGCGCAAGGCATCCGAGCGACCCAACCTGACCCTGGTTACCGGCGCGCATGTGGAGCGGCTACGTTTCGAGGCAGGGCGTTGCACCGGTGTGGACTATACCGGCGGGGGAAGTGTCTACAGTGCGCTGGCCAATGAAGAGGTCATTCTGGCCGCCGGTGCAGTCAACACACCCCAGCTGCTCGAGCTCTCGGGCATCGGCGATGCGCGCCGGCTGCATGCCTTGGGCATTGCGATCCAGCAGGACCTGCCGGGGGTAGGGGAGAATCTGCAGGACCATCTGCAGTTGCGCAGTGTGATCAAGGTGCGTCATGCGCGCACGCTCAATACCACGTCGGCGAGCTGGCTCGGCAAGCTGCGGATCGGCATCCAGTATGCGTTCAACCAGAGCGGGCCGATGAGCATGGCGCCGTCGCAGCTGGGTGTGTTCGCGCGCTCCGACGCTGCACAGGTGCGGCCCAATCTCGAGTACCACGTGCAACCGCTGTCGCTCGACGCGTTTGGCGATCCGCTGCATACCTTCGATGCCATCACCGCCAGCGTCTGCAACCTGCATCCCACATCGCGCGGGACGGTGCACATCACCAGTCCGGATCCACACGTCGCACCGTGCATCGCCCCCAACTATCTCGACACCGAGGAGGATCGCCGTGTCGCGGTCGATGCTCTGCGGCTGACGCGGCGCATCGTCGAAGCGGCACCACTCGCGAAGTATCAGCCGGAAGAGTGGCTGCCCGGCACGAACATGCAGACCGACGAGGCGCTGGCGCAGGCTGCCGCGGAAATCGGCACGACGATCTTCCACGCGGTGGGGACCTGCCGCATGGGGCCCGCCGCCGATCGTGCCGCCGTCGTGGACAGCCGGCTGCGCGTGCATGGCGTCCCGGGACTGCGGATCGTGGACGCCTCGGTGATGCCGACGATCCCCTCGGGCAACACTAACTCGCCCACGATCATGATTGCCGAGAAAGCCAGCGAAATGATCGCCGAAGACCGTCGGCGCAGGCATGCAGCAGACCGTGAATGATCGCCGAAGATCGCGTGCGATAGCATAGTTTTTTCGTCCGGAATACCGGGGAAACGCAAACGATTGTGGCTACTAGGGTTTGTTCTAGGTTGTACTGCTTCGCCGCCCCCTGTAAATTTCGGCCATCGGTTGCCGCAGGATATCAGGCGGAGGCGAGGAGACAGATCAAAATAGCACGAACCGCACGGCGGTATCGGCATGGAGACAGAGAGCGTTGTCAGGTTTTCCTGACAACGCTTTTTTTTATTGATTTGTGCCGGTGTGCCGGCCGCCTTTCCGGATGCAGAGATGGTTGCGACCGACGCTTCTCCCCCTCCACCTACTTCTTCCTGGCCCGCCGTTTCGCTCGCGGGCAATGACGATCTCCCCGGACTGACCGCATTGTGGCTGCAACAGGCCAGCGTTGCCGTGCAGCCGGTATTCCGCATAACCGGGGCGCTTGAGCAACTGGTGCGCCATCCCGAGCGAGGCTGTTGCCTGCTGATCCGCGAGGGCGGGGTGCTGGTGGCGGCGCTGGCACTGTCGTTTTTCCTCAGCCTGCGTGAAGGCGGGCGGTGCGCCCTGGTAACCGATAGTGTGGGGCGCGACCCACATGTCGCGATGCTGCTTGGCGCTGCCATCGGTTATGCGGCGGCGCATGGCATACTCCATCTGTGGCTGGAGGAGGGTGTCGTGGCACCGGCCCTGGCCGCTGGCGCCGGGTTTGTCGCCGGCCCGGGGATGTGGCGCCACCAGGCCGCCGCCGCCGGCAAGCAGCTGGCCTGACGACCGTTTCCTGCTGTTCGTTCCTTTCGCTGTCCCTCTCGTATCGTCCTGTTTCTTCACCACTTATGGAACTCGCATTTCTCGCGGCGGCCGCCTTTCTTGCTGGCCTGATCGACGCTGTTGCTGGCGGCGGTGGTCTGGTGCAGATCCCCGCGCTGTTTTCAGCCTATCCCAATCTTTCCCCCGCCACGCTGATCGGCACCAACAAGGTCGCTGCCATGTCCGGTACCGCTGCGGCCGCGTGGCGCTATGGCCGGCGCGTACGAGTGTATTGGGGTGCAACCGGCCCGGCCATTGTCGCCGCGTTCCTGTTTTCGATGCTCGGCGCCTATGTCCTGACGCTGATCCCGGCCGACCCTTTGCGCAAGGCTTTGCCCTTCGTCCTCTTGCTGCTGCTCGGCTCCACCGTGGCCAAGAAAAACCTGGGAACCGAGCATGCGCCCACATTGAGCGGACTGGCAGAGCGCTGGGCCGCGATCGGCGTCGGCGTCGTGATCGGTTTCTACGATGGCATTTTCGGACCGGGCACGGGTAGCTTCCTGATGATCGCCTTCGTGCGGATCTTCGGCTACGACTTTCTGCATGCCTCGGTGTCCACCAAGTTCGTCAATCTCGCCACCAACCTGGCGGCGCTGCTGCTGCTTGCCGCCAAGGGCCATATCTGGTGGCAGCTCGGCCTGATCATGGCGGTGGGCAACGTCGCCGGCAGCCAGGTGGGCAGCCGGCTGGCCCTCAAGCACGGCAGCGGGTTCGTGCGCAAGGTGTTCATCTTTGTGGTGCTGGCGCTGATCCTCAAGACCGCATACGACGCATTTCTGTTGGGGTAAGGGCGTGCAGAAGTGCGGACGCTGTTTCACGTGGAACAAATTCCTCGCGTAGAAACGCCGTGTTTCACGTGAAACAGCAGGCGTGAATTCGATTGTCGGTATAATTCCCCCTCTTGTTGCCAATGTGCCTCCAAGGGGGAGGTCCTATGCTTTATCCGAAAGAATTCGACGTGATTGTGGTCGGCGGTGGCCATGCCGGGACGGAAGCCGCCCTCGCGGCCGCACGCATGGGGTGCCAGACCCTCCTGCTGACCCATAATATCGAGACGCTGGGTCAGATGAGCTGCAATCCGTCCATCGGTGGGATTGGCAAGGGCCATCTGGTCAAGGAGGTCGATGCCATGGGTGGTGCCATGGCGGCCGCTACGGACGAGGCAGGCATCCAGTTTCGCATCCTCAATTCCAGCAAGGGTCCGGCAGTGCGGGCGACCCGCGCGCAGGCCGACCGCGTGCTGTACCGCGCGGCTATTCGCCGGCGGCTGGAGAATCAGCCCAATCTGTATCTGTTCCAGCAGGCGGTTGACGACCTGATGGTCGAGGGTGGCCGGGTCGTCGGGGCAATCACCCAGGTCGGCATCCGTTTCCGGGCTGCTACGGTCGTGCTGACCGCAGGAACGTTTCTCGATGGCAAGATTCACGTCGGTCTGAACAATTACGTCGGCGGGCGCGCCGGGGATCCGGCCGCACTGACCCTGTCGGCACGGCTCAAGGAGCTGAAGCTGCCACAGGGGCGGCTCAAGACCGGTACGCCGCCGCGCATTGACGGGCGGACCATTGATTTCTCCGTGCTGGAGGAGCAGCCGGGCGATCTCGATCCGGTGCCCGTGTTCTCCTTTCTCGGGCGTGCCGATCAGCATCCGCGCCAAGTGCCCTGCTGGGTCACGCACACCAATGCTCGAACGCACGACATCATCCGCGCCGGGCTGGACCGCTCGCCGATGTACACCGGCGTGATCGACGGGGTGGGGCCGCGTTATTGCCCCAGCATCGAAGACAAGATCCACCGCTTTGCCGCCAAAGACAGCCACCAGATCTTCCTCGAGCCGGAAGGCCTCGATACCCACGAGTTCTATCCGAACGGCGTGTCGACCAGCCTGCCGTTCGATGTGCAGCTGGAGTTGATCCACTCGATGCGCGGGCTGGAGCAGGCCCACATCCTGCGGCCCGGTTATGCCATCGAATACGATTATTTCGATCCGCGTGCACTCAAGAGCACGCTGGAGACGCGTGCGCTCAGCGGGCTGTACTTTGCCGGTCAGATCAACGGTACCACTGGCTATGAGGAGGCGGCTGCGCAAGGGTTGCTCGCCGGGATTAACGCCGGGCGTCAGGCGAAGGGCCTGGAACCGTGGTCGCCGCGCCGCGATCAGGCTTATCTGGGTGTGTTGGTCGACGACCTGATGACGCGTGGTGTCACCGAGCCATACCGCATGTTTACCAGCCGCGCCGAGTTCCGTCTGAGTCTGCGTGAGGACAATGCCGATATGCGCCTGACCGAGATCGGCCGCACGCTCGGCGTGGTCGACGATGTGCGCTGGGATGCGTTCAATCGCAAACGCGATGCTGTTTCACGTGAAACAGAGCGCCTGAAGTCGACCTGGATCAATCCCGCCAGTTTCCCGGCCGAGGTGGCTGTGCCGCTGCTGGGCAAGGCCATCGAGCATGAATATACGCTGGCCGATCTGCTGCGCCGGCCCAATGTGCATTATGCGGATCTCATGACGGCGCAGGACGGACGTTTTGTCCCGCCGGCACCGCTCGCGGACGATGCCACAGGTGTCGGCCAGATCGTTGAGCAGGTCGAGATCGGGGTGAAATACCAGGGCTACATCGACCGGCAGGCTGCCGAGGTCGAGCGTCTCGAAGCCAACGAAAACCTGCGGTTGCCCGAAGCCTTCGACTACGAGGCCGTGCGCGGCCTGTCGTACGAGGTCCGCCAGCGTCTGATGCAGCATCGGCCGGAAACGCTGGGTCAGGCCTCGCGCCTGTCCGGCGTGACGCCGGCTGCGATTTCGCTGCTGCTGGTGCATCTGAAGAAAGGGGCAGGGCGCCGTCGCGGTGCCGGCCAGGAAGCCGCCTGAATGCCGGCTCTGGATCCGACAGCCCGCCTGCAAGCGGGTGCCGCGGCGCTCGGCCTCGCCCTCGATGCGCCGCAAGTCGCCAGCTTGCTGGCCTATCAAGCACTGCTGGGCAAGTGGAACCGCGTCTATAACCTGACGGCGATTCGCAGGGCCGAAGACATGCTGACCCACCACCTGCTCGACTCGCTTGCCGCGGTACCCCACCTGATGCGCTGGGCGACCCTGGCGGGCGTGCCGGCGCGAGTACTGGATGTGGGTTCGGGCGGCGGGCTGCCCGGCATTCCACTGGCCATTGCTGCGCCTGGGCTCGATGTCACGATGGTGGACATCGTGCAGAAAAAGACGGCATTTCTCACGCAGTGCAAGGCTGAACTCGGTCTGCGC
>DATLHT010000340.1:0-16371 GCA_035539795.1 Burkholderiaceae bacterium | reverse complement strand
CACCATGGGCAGGTCGGCGGCCGTCATCAGCCGCCACTGCTGCGCCACGGCGTTGCCGGCGATCACAGCTGGCGCGCCGACAGCGCGTCGCACTGGTTCACGTCGCCCGTCTGCAGGCCGCGCCGGAACCATGCCAGGCGCTGCGCACTGGTGCCGTGCGTAAATGATTCTGGCACCACCGTGCCTTGGCCACGGCGCTGCAGCGTATCGTCGCCGATCTGCGAGGCCGCGTTCATCGCTTCTTCGATATCACCGGGCTCGAGCCAGTTCTTGGTGCGCTGCGAATGATGCGCCCACACGCCGGCAAAGCAGTCGGCCTGCAGTTCCACGCGCACCGACACCGCGTTGGCCTGGGCCTCCGGCAAGCGGCGGCGCGCGTTCTCCGCTTTCTCGGAGACGCCGATCAGGTTCTGCAAATGATGGCCCACCTCGTGTGCGATCACATACGCCTGCGCAAAATCGCCGGGCGCGCCGAGCTGGCGGTCCAGGGTGTCGAAGAAGTCGAGGTCGATGTAAACCTTGCGGTCGCCCGGGCAATAGAACGGACCCATGGCTGCGCTGCCCTGGCCGCACGCCGTGCCAGTCGCGCCGCGGAACAGCACCAGCTTGGGCGCCGCATACTGGCCGCCGGCGCTTTGCACCAGGCCGCCCCAGACATCCTCGGTATCGGCCAGAATGGTCGAGACGAAGGCCGCGCGCTGGTCGTCGGCCGGCGGGCGTTCCGCCGGCTGCTGTTGCGTCACCATGCCGCCGCCACCGCCCGACAGCATGTCGAGCACCGTGAGCGGATTGACGCCGAAGATCAGGCTCGCCACCACGGCAACCGCGATCGTCCCCAGGCCGATGCCGCGCCCGCCGATCCCGAAGCCCCCGCCTTGGCCGCGGCGGTCCTCCACATTGTCACTTTGACGGTTGCCTTCCCATTTCATCGGTTTCTCCTTCAGCCCGGATATTAGAGCATGGCCGCCGGGCGCATGCCAGCATCCATGCGGGGTGCAGACACGGTGCGCGTTTGCCCTCGTGTGCCTTGCGGGGCATAATGGCCCAACGATCCACCCGCGTTGCCGCGCCCGTTGCGTTGAGGTGCCATGTCCGTTCTCCTGAATCTCCTGTCCGGCGTTGCCCTGCTGATCTGGGGTACCAACCTGGTCCAGGTGGGGATCCTGCGGGTATACGGCGCAAACCTGCGCAAGATCCTGGCCGTTAGCGTCACCAATCGCTTCACCGCCTTTCTCGCCGGCGTCGGCGTCACCGGGCTGGTCCAGAGCAGCAACGCCACCGCCGTGATTGTCAGCTCCTTCGTCGCGCGCGGCCTTATCGCCCTGGCTCCGGCGCTCGCCATCATGCTCGGCGCCAACGTCGGCACCGCCGTCATGGTGCAGGTCTTCGCGCTCGACCTGTCGTGGCTCTCGCCTTTCCTGATCTTCATCGGTGTGATCCTGCACCTGTCGCGCAAGGGCTCGCGCGTCGGCCACGTCGGCCGCGTGCTGACCGGCCTCGGCCTGATCACGCTGGCGCTCGAACTGATCTCGGTCGCCTCGCGTCCCGTGGTCGAGGCCGCGGGCGTCAAGGTGCTGTTCGCCTCGCTGACCGGCGACATCATGCTCGACATGCTGATCGGAGCATTGTTCACGCTGCTGTGCTATTCCAGCCTGGCCGTGGTGCTGTTCTGCGGCACGCTCGCGTCAGCCGGCGTCGTCTCCATTCCGGTAGCACTGGGCCTGGTCCTTGGCGCCAATCTGGGCAGCGGCGTCTCGGCCCTCATGTCCACCACCGGCAGCAACCAGCCGGGCAAGCGCGTGGCGCTCGGCAATCTGCTGTCTCGCGTGATCGGCTGCGCCGTGGCGCTGCCAGTGGTGCACCTGGCCGCCGGCTGGCTGGCGCAGCTCGATTGGCCGGCGCATCATGTGGTGGTCGGTTTTCACCTGCTGTTCAACATCGTGCTGGCCATTCTGCTGATCGGTTTTACCGGCCAGGTCGCCCACCTGTGCGAGCGCCTGCTGCCCGGCAATGCCAGCAACGATGCGCAGGTCAGCCAGCGGCATCTCGACCCCGCCGCGCTGTCCACACCCGCGCTGGCGCTCAGCAATGCCGCGCGTGAAGTGCTGCGCATTGGCGACCGCGTCGAGCAGATGCTGGTCAACCTGCTGCAGATCCTCAAGACCGATGACGTGCGCCTGACCAGCATCACGCGCCGCATGGACGACGAGATCGACACGCTCTACACCGACATCAAGCTGTACCTGACGCGCCTGAGCCACGAAGAACTCGACGACAAGGACAGCCGCCGCTGGACCGAGATCATCACGCTCACCATCAACCTCGAACATGCCGGCGACATCATCGACCGCATGCTGCAGGACATCAAGGACAAGAAGATCGCCCACCATCTCAAGTTCGCCGAGGCCGGGATGGCCGAGCTGACGGAGATGCACGGCCGGCTCATCGCCAACCTGCGCCTGGGCTTGTCGGTGTTCCTGACCGAAGACCAGCGCAGCGCCCAGCACCTGATGGAAGAGAAGATGCGTTTCCGCGAGCTCGAGCGTCGCCTCGAACTCAACCACCTCGCCCGCATCGCCAGCCAGACGCCCGATAGCATCGAAACCAGCTCGCTGCATCTCGACCTCATTGGCGACATGAAGCGGCTCAACTCGCTGTTCTGGACCATGGCGTATCCGGCGCTCGATGAATCTGCCGGCAGCGTGGCTTCCCCCTCCAAGTCGTCGGCACCCGCAAACGTTCCATCGCCCTGAAACTTCCTGGGGTAGTGTGGCGCCCGTTGAGGCGCAGAGTCAGTACAGAAAACGTAGAGTCTGAAGGGCCGGCATGTCCATTGCCGGTATGCCCGCTCTGACGGCAGGCACAGTCACTACACTGCGGCTTTTTTGTCTGTGCCGTCATGCTGAAAACCCCGCAGCCATCTTCTGCAGCGGTTGCTGGTCGCTCCCCCATCGATTCTTCCACTGGCGTCGCGCCGTCCGCGGATCTGCGGCACTCGGCGCTGCTGCTGTCCGCGGAGTGCCTGTATCGCTATCTGGCCACAGCGTTTGCCGGTCTGGCTGACGAACAGGCTGTCAAGCATCACCTGTATGCCTGTTTCGGGATCCCGATGCTGCACGGCGATATGGAGATTGCCCGTCAGGTTTCTCCAGAATTCGCGGCAGAGGTCGCCAATCTCGGCACGCATCTGAGGTGCCCGCCAGTGTCCGCGGAGGCGTGGCTCCAGGCGCGCGCGTGCTGGCCACGCCCCTGTTTTACGCCACACGAGGTGCATCTCGCCATGGCCGGCGTGCTGTTTGCCGCCCAGACCGGGACAGCAGCGTTTTGCGACACGGCCGAACTCGATCTTGCGCAAGTCCGTGATTTTCTCGTGGCGCATTTTGGACCGGTGGATGCGGCGCTGATGGATATCCCGCTGACCGCCCTGGAAAGCTGTCTCATCACCGGAGCGTTGCCGGATAAGGGCGCCACCCCGGAGCCCGGTGATGCCGCAGCGCTTGCTGCCGCCGAGCTGGCACGGCAGATGTGGGTTCGCCTCGGCACCATGCCCGCACTGTTCCGGCACCGGCAGCACAGCCAGTCATTCGACGTTCTGGTCCAGCACGCGGGGCAGGTGCAGCATGCTGCAGTCATCGTCAATATTCCACTGTGCTTGCAGAGCCCAGGCGTCGAGCGGCCACGCGAGATGGAGGTGTGCCATACAGCGGCGCCAGCGCCGCCGCCGACCGGTTCGCCAGCGCCCATGAACGAAGTGCTCTGGATATCCGGGACGCCAGTGTGGCCTGCCTCTCCCGAAGGGCATCCCCGGGAGATACCCGCACCGTTGCCGGAAGCACCGTCCCTGCCGGACCAGAAGCAGCTGTTTGAACACTGGTACGCCACCATACCCGAGCCCCGCCAGCTGCTTGTCGACTTTGCACGTTGCGTGCGCGATGGCAGCATCTGCCACGGAAACGTCCTGGCCATCGCCCGGTTGATCCATGCCCCACCACCGGCGCTGCTGTTCGAACACGTGCGCCAGACTGGACTGCTGCCGCCGGAGATGATCCACAGCCTCGAAGCGCAGCGCGCATTGCGCCACCTGGTACCGGGCGTACTGTTCGTATTGGCGTCCGGCTTTATGCTGCAGCCCCAGGAGCTTGCAGGGCTCGATGCGCGCGATCTGCGTGGCAACGCCGCCTGTATGACACTGTTGTGGAACCTCAGTGCCGACAGTCAGCACGCCAGCAGCACGCACGACATCGTGCGGCTCAGCGGCCTGCCATTGGCCCATGCCGTTGCCACGCGTGCGACAGGCCTCGAACTGCCGCACAGCCACAGCTACCAGTGGCTGTGGCAGATCATCGAACAACGCATGCTGCCGCAGCTGAACACCTTCCTCGCGGCATTGCAGCACGTGCCACCGCGCGCGCTGGTGCTTGAGACCCTGGCGCAGATCTTCAAGGCCGTCGTCGATCTGCCGGATCAGCAGCATGCCTACGACATCCTGGCCTGCTTCCATCGCTACCAGCTGCTCGCGCCCGATATCTGCAGGCCCGCCGACACGGAGACACGGGCAACCAAGATACCGCTGCTGCCCTATGTCATGGCCGCAGGCAAGTTCGACCTGGCGCGATGGCTGCTGAGTTTGCCATTCGACGTCAACCTTTCCGATCCTGCCGGGCGCACGGCCCTGCATTACGCGGCGGGTGCGGGCCAGACCGACATCGTCAATAGCCTGCTGTATTGCGACGCCAGGCTCCATGTGATCGACGATCACGGCCGCACGCCCCTGCACGCCGCTGCGCAAGGGTGTCATGTGGAGGCCATGCAAGCCATGCTCACCTGGCCAGAGCCTGCTGTGCACACTGTGCTGCTGCATGTCCGGGACGGGGGCGGGTGCACGCCCGTCGATCTCGCTTTGCGGCACGGGCAGGCAGGACACGGCCCACGCCTGTCGAGGGAGGCTCAGGTCGTGGTGTTCTGCGCCATGCTGCTGGCTCACAGCCCGGCAGCCCCCGGGCTTCTGATCGAGGCGATCGATCGTGTGGACGCGACCTTGTTCCAGCGCCTGTGCGGAACCTGCCTGAGCAGAAACGGGATGGCCAATACGCCATTCCTGCGCATGACCGACGCCGCGGGCCGGACGCCGCTGCTGCGCGCGCTGGCGGCACGGCGGCTCGATATTGCAGGCATCCTGCTGGAAGAGGGCGCAGATATTCTCTACACCTCGCCCATCGGCAACGCCTTGCATATCTGGCTCTCGGCATGGCGCGAGCATCGCGGCGAAGCTGCCAAGCGGCGCATGTTGTCCGGCCTGGAAATGCTGTTGAGGTATGCCGAGCGTCGCTCCCTCGAGGAATCCATGGCGTGGATCAACAGCCAGTCCAGGCTGGGGTTGCGCGACGGTGAATGGCACAGCATCCCGCCGCCGCTGCATATGGCATGCGAGTATCAGCTTGGCGGGGCAGTTGCCTTGCTGCTGGCACGCGGCGCCGACCCCATGCTGCGCACACGCTTTGGCCAGAGCATGCTGGAGGTAGCGCTCAGCGGGGCGCTGCAGGATCCCAAGGGCGGAAAGGCATACATCGAGAAGCTGTATCGTTGCGTTGGTGAGCTGCGGTGGAAACTCCTCGTCAATGCCCCCAATTTTGACGGCATCACGCCATTGCGTGCCCTGCTGCGGCGACTGGCCGACAGCGGTCAGCCGCCGTCGCCGGAGGCGTGCCAGCTGATCGATTTCCTCTGCGTGCATGGCGCGATGGACTATCCGGATATCCCGGGCCAGCCACATGTCGCCACGCGGGCACGCTTCTCGGCAGGGTCATGGGGCCGTTTGCATGCTGTGTTGCCCAACCGAGAGCCGGCGGAAGCGTATGCGGTGCTCCGGGACGATCCCGCCAGCGTCAACGATATCAATGAAGCCGGGCAGACGCCACTGATGCTGGCGGTAGCCAAAGACAAGCGCGATCTGGTTCGGACGATGCTGTGCACCGATGGACTGGATGTCATGGCGCGCGATGCGCTGGGCCGGACGGCCTTGCACTATGCCGCGCAATATGGCCGCTTCGAGATCGTCTGCATGCTGGCGGCGAAGGAGCCCCGGCTGTGCCACATTAAAGGCGGACTGTATCTGCAAGTCGGGCGGACTGCGAACATGACGCCCTTGCATGTTGCCGCTCGGGGCGATCATCGCCGGATCGTCGATTTTCTGTTGAGCCAGGATGTCATGCCCATGGTGCTGGATGGTGAGGATGGCAATTTCCTGCATCAGGCGGCGTCACATGGGGCGCTGGAGGTGCTGCAACTGCTGATCCATAGCTATCCGGAACTGCTATCCCGTTTGCTGGTCCAGCGTACTGCGCTCCACAAACTCACGCCGATCGAGTACGCGCTGCATCACCGGGTATCCGTGACGCCGGATATTGCCGAACGGATCGATGAAGCGTGCAAGGTATTGTGCGCATTCCTGGAGGAGCGCAGGCGTATGACGGTGACTTCCCGGCCGCACCGTCCGGGTGAAGACCTGCGCGGCAGGAAGCCTTTAATTCCTCGGGGTCGGCCACCCGGCTGCGGGCGCATCGTGTGACCGATCTTCCCGCAGACGCCGGCAAATGGCTTCCTTACTTCTTGCGCCGCACCTTCAGCAGCGGCGCCAGATACTTGCCGGTGAAACTCGCCTTGCTGGCCGCCACATCCTCCGGCGTGCCCTTGGCGATGATCATGCCACCGCCCGCGCCGCCTTCGGGGCCAAGGTCCAGCAGCCAGTCCGCCGTCTTGATCACGTCGAGGTTGTGCTCGATGATCACCACCGTATTGCCCTGGTCGCGCAGCTTGTGAATCACCTTCAGCAGCAGCTCGATGTCGTGGAAGTGCAGGCCGGTCGTCGGCTCGTCGAGGATGTACAGCGTGCGGCCCGTGTCGCGCTTCGACAGCTCGAGCGACAGCTTGACGCGCTGGGCCTCGCCGCCTGACAGCGTGGTGGCCGACTGGCCCAGGCGGATGTAGCCGAGGCCCACGTCGAGCAGCGTCTGCAGCTTGCGCCGCACCACCGGCACCGCGCCGAAGAACTCGTGCGCCTGCTCGACCGTCATGTCGAGTACCTGGTGGATGTTCTTGCCCTTGTACAGGATCTCCAGCGTCTCGCGGTTGTAGCGCTTGCCGTGGCACACGTCGCACGGCACGTACACGTCCGGCAGGAAGTGCATCTCCACCTTCAGTACGCCGTCGCCCTGGCAGGCCTCGCAGCGGCCGCCCTTGACGTTGAACGAGAAGCGGCCCGCCTCGTAGCCGCGTTCCTTGGATGCCGGTACGCCCGAGAACAATTCGCGGATCGGCGTGAACAGGCCTGTGTAGGTTGCCGGGTTGGAGCGCGGCGTGCGGCCGATCGGACTCTGGTCGACGTTGATGACCTTGTCGAAATGCTCCAGCCCCTCGATGGCATCGTGCTCCGCCGGTTCCGCTGTCGAGTTGTAGATATGCCGCGCCACCGCGTGGTACAGCGTATCGTTGATCAGCGTCGACTTGCCGGAGCCAGACACGCCCGTCACGCACGTCAGCAGGCCGACCGGAATCTCCGCCGTGACCTCGCGCAGATTGTTGCCGCGTGCATTGACGATGCGCAACACACGCTCTTCATCGGGTGCCACGCGTTCAGTCGGCACCTCGATACGCCGCGTGCCCGCCATGAACTGGCCGGTGGCCGAATGCGCTGCCTTCTGGATCTGCGCGGGTGTGCCCTGGGCCACGATCATGCCGCCATGCACACCGGCGCCGGGGCCGATGTCCACCACGTAGTCCGAGGCGCGGATCATGTCTTCGTCATGCTCCACCACCAGCACCGAATTGCCGATATCGCGCAGATGCTTGAGCGTCTCGATCAGGCGATCGTTGTCGCGCTGGTGCAGGCCGATGGACGGCTCGTCGAGCACGTACATCACGCCCGTCAGGCCCGAGCCGATCTGCGAGGCTAGCCGGATGCGCTGCGCTTCGCCGCCCGAGAGCGTATCCGCGCTGCGCTCCAGCGACAGGTAATCGAGGCCCACGTTGTTCAGGAAGTTCAGCCGTGCGCTGATCTCCTTCACGATCTTGTCCGCGATCTCGCGCTTCGCACCGTGCAGTTCGAGCGTCAGGAAGTACGTCATCGCATCACGCAGCGGCAGCGTGTTGATCTCGTAGATCGCACGCGCCTGATCGCCTTCGCCCACCTTCACGTGGCGCGCCTCGCGCCGCAGGCGCGTGCCTTCGCAACTCGGGCACGGGCGGTTGTTCTGGTACTTCGCCAGCTCCTCGCGCACCGCGATGGAATCGGTCTCGCGGTAGCGCCGCTCCAGGTTCGGGATGATGCCCTCGAACGCATGCTCGCGTACCGTGGTGCGGCCGCGTTCGTTCATATACGTAAACGGGATCACATCCTTGCCAGACCCGTGCAGTACCACCTCCTGGGTCTTGGCCGGAAGATCCTCGAACGGCGTATCCAGATCGAAATCGTAGTAGATCGACAGGCTCTGCAGCATCTGGAAATAGAACTGGTTGCGCTTGTCCCAGCCCTTGATCGCGCCCGAGGCCAGCGACAGGTTGGGAAACGCCACCACGCGCTTCGGGTCGAAGAAGGTGATCTGGCCCAGGCCATCGCAGGTTGGGCAGGCACCCATCGGGTTGTTGAAGGAGAACAGGCGCGGCTCGAGTTCCTGCAGCGAATACGAACAGATCGGACAGGCAAACTTCGAGCTGAACAGGTGCTCCGCGCCGCCGTCCATCTCGACCGCAATGGCACGACCCTCGGCCAGCCGCAGCGCGGTCTCGAACGACTCCGCCAGACGCTGCTTGATGTCCGCCTTCACCTTCACACGGTCCACCACCACGTCAATGCTGTGCTTGTCGGTCTTCTTCAGCTTGGGCAGGGTGTCGACGTCGTAGACCTTGGCCTCCGCCTCGTGCGCCGCGCCGCCACCCGAGCGGATGCGGAAGCGCACGAAGCCCTGCGCCTGCATCGCCTCGAACAGATCCACATGCTCGCCCTTGCGGTTGGCCACCACCGGCGCCAGGATCATCAGCTTGGTGTCCTCCGGCAGCGCCAGCACCGCATCCACCATCTGCGCCACGCTCTGCGCCTCCAGCGGCTGACCGTGGTCCGGGCAGTGCGGGGTGCCGGCGCGCGCGTACAGCAGACGCAGGTAGTCGTGGATTTCCGTGACCGTGCCCACGGTCGAACGCGGATTGTGGCTGGTGGCCTTCTGCTCGATGGAAATCGCCGGCGACAGGCCCTCGATCAGGTCGACGTCGGGTTTTTCCATCAGCTGCAGGAACTGGCGCGCGTAGGCCGACAGCGATTCGACATAGCGGCGCTGCCCTTCGGCGTACAGCGTATCGAACGCCAGCGACGACTTGCCCGAACCGGAGAGGCCGGTAATCACGATGAGCTGGTTGCGCGGCAGATCGAGATTGATGTTCTTGAGGTTGTGGGTACGGGCCCCACGGATCTTGATTTCGTCCATTGTGTGCGATGCGTCGCCAGGCTGAGTTGCAGCGGAAAGGAGCGGAAAAGGAGCAGAAACAGGCGTGGCAGGGCCCCGGGGGCGGTGTCACACAGGCCACAGGTGGGGGCAGGACGGTCCGCTTCAACCGTACCGGTCCGAAATCGACCCATAGCAAACCTGCTAATATACCGAACTTCGGTTTTCAGGGTTCGACCACCCGGCGATCCGTGCCTGCTGACCCGTGCCACGCGCCTGGCGTCATGGTCATGAATCGCGGCTGTGGAACCGCGGCCGCCGAGCCCTCGAGGCTGCCGGTAGTGCCACGTCCACAGGTGCCGCGACCGCTGCCGCGCCGGTGGGAGAGAGCCCGCTTTGCCGTCCGCGTTCCGGCGCGGCCACCACAGACACATTGCACGGGCCATGTCCCCAGTTTCTTCTACCCCTGCTGCAGAATCCGCCGCGCGCGACCGCATGTCGGCGCTCGAATGGCGCGCCGGCGGCTCGCTGGCGAGCATCTTCGCGCTGCGCATGCTCGGCCTGTTCCTCATCCTGCCGGTGTTCGCCGAATACGCGCGCACCCTGCCGGACGGCCACGACGCCCAGCGCGTCGGCCTCGCCATGGGCATCTACGGCCTGATGCAGGCCTTCCTCCATATTCCCCTCGGCGCATTGTCCGACCGCATCGGCCGCAAGCCCGTCATGCTGTTCGGCCTGGTCTGCTTCATCGTCGGCGGCATCGTCGCCGCCATGTCCGACACCCTGCTCGGCATCACCATCGGCCGCGCCATCCAGGGCACCGGCGCGATTTCCGCCGCCATCACCGCCTGTCTCGCCGACCTCACGCGCGAGCAGCACCGCACCAAGGTCATGGCCATGGTCGGCGGCAGCATCGGCCTGACCTTCGCGCTCTCGCTCGTCATCGCCTCGCCGCTGTACCAGCTGATGGGCATGTCCGGCATGTTCTGGCTGATGGCCGTGCTCGGCGCCATCGCCATCGCCGTCGTGCTGTTTGGCGTGCCTACGCCGCCCGCGCTCAGCGCCACCGACCGCACACCATTCCGCGTCGTGCTCGCCAACCCCGACCTGCTGCGCCTCAACGTTGGCGTACTGGCCTTGCATGCCGCCCAGGTCGCCATGTTCATGGTCGTACCGTCCATGCTCACCGATGCCGGCATCGCGCTAACCGCCCACTGGAAAGTCTACCTGCCCGTGGTGCTCGTCTCCTTCGTGCTGATGGTCCCACCCATGATCTGGGCCGAACGCCACGGCAAGGTCCGCCAGGTGCTGCTGGCCGCCGTGGCCATGCTCCTGCTCGCACAGCTGCTGTTCGCCCAAGTGCATGCCATGTGGCCCATCGTCGGCGCGCTGCTGCTGTTCTTCTTCGCCTTCAATATCCTCGAAGCGATGCAGCCCTCGCTCGTCACGCGCTTCGCCCAGGCCTCGCGCGGCGCGGCCCTCGGCGTGTACAACACCACCCAGGCGCTCGGCATGTTCGTCGGCGGCGCCGTCGGCGGTTTGCTGCTCAAACAGGCCGGCCGGCCCGCCGTGTTTTATGGCTGTGCAGCCGTGCTCGGGCTGTGGCTTATAATCGCGTGGAACATGAAAGCACCCCCCTCGCGCCGCCGGCCGCAACCCGTGTCGGCCTGAGCAGGACGGGCGGCGGGGCAGCAGGCCAGCGTTAGCGAGTCTCAAGCAGCAAGCAATCCACACCCTTCATCCTGAACCCTTTACCGCGCCGGAGCAGGCGCGGCTCTCCGGGAGAACACCATGGCATCCGTCAACAAAGTCATCCTCGTCGGCAACCTCGGCGCCGACCCCGAAACCCGCTACATGCCCAGCGGCGATGCCGTGACCAATATCCGCCTGGCGACCACCGACCGCTACAAGGACAAGTCCAGCGGCGACATGAAAGAAGCCACCGAATGGCACCGCGTCGCCTTCTTCGGCCGCCTGGCTGAAATCGCCGGCGAATACCTCAAGAAAGGCTCCTCCTGCTACATCGAAGGCCGCATCCGCACCCGCAAATGGCAGGACAAGGACGGCAAGGACGTGTACAGCACCGAAATCGTGGCCGAGCAGATGCAGATGCTGGGTGGCCGTGGAGGTAGCGGCGGTGGTGAAGGCGGCGGTGGCGGCGGCTACTCGCGTGAATCGTCGGGCGGCGGCGGTGGTTACGGCGGCCGTTCCGGTGGTGGCGGCCAGGGTGGCGGCGAGCGTGCTCTGGCACCGCGCCGCCAGCAGCAGGCGCCGTCGAACGGGTTTGAGGATATGGATGACGATATTCCGTTCTGATTTGGTTCGTCGGAATGATGTTGTTGAAAACCCGCAGTGCGAAAGTGCTGCGGGTTTTTTCATGGACGTGATATGTGTACTGAGCCTACGCTGGCATTCTGGATCCATGCGCGCTACTCTTTTCGAATGCAATCGGCGCGAGATGCCAAGCAGGTCTCAGTATGAGCTGCGCAGTGGCTTTGAGAAAGGAAGGGTCTTGTGGAACATGTATTGAGCTCAACCCACGACGAGGTACTGCGTCGCCTGGGGCGAAATCTTCTGTTGTTCCAGCAAATTGAACATTTGCTCAAGATTCTGCTTATATCTCATCAGCTCGAGGGCGCACCTGCCGATATCTCCACGTATCTCGAAAAAAGAAAAAATCAATTCGGTAAGCAGATGCTTGGTCTGCTGGTCGAGCAGTTCAGCGCAGAGATTCTGGTGGATGCCGGTGCTCCGCCATTGGCGGACAGATCGTGGGAGGATTCGCCATCTACATTGCATGTCTCATCTACATTCCGTCTTGCCATGGAGAGCGATCGTCTCGCGGAATATCGCCGGGATCTGGTGGCGATGACGCAGGAACGTAATGAACTGGTACATCACTTTGTCCAGCGCTGGGAGCATGACTCTCCCAGCGCATTGGAAGAGGCATTGAGATATCTGGATGTTCAGTGGGCGAAGGCCATGCCTATCTTTGAGCACCTGAAAGCCACACTTGATGTCTTGCGGGACGCCGGTCAGCATGTTGCTGCATTTGTCGCGAGTCCTGAGTTTGCGCTGGCTAGCAGCCCCCTCATGGCTATACTCAACGATACCATCGTGCAGTGTGCACGCCCTGATGGGTGGACGTATCTTGCCGATGCCGGGCGGCGGGCCGCACTGGAGATGGAAGGGGAAATCAGACAGCTCCGGGAGCGCTGCCAGTGCAGGACACTCAGACAACTCGTAGAAGCCAGCGGAATGTTTGAGCTATTCGACGAGCCGCTTGAAAACGGTTCGTTTCGCACGCTGTATCGGGCCCGGCTCATGCAGTAGTCTGTACCACTCATCCAAATGGTTCTGGTCGGGCACATACGCCGGCCCTATCTCGTCCATCGTCTGGCGCAACCCTCACGCCTCAAATACCCAATCAACGCCACCCGCTTTCCCGCATCCGCAATCTTCGCATACCCCATCGATGTCCCGGCGCCGCTGGCATGGGCTCTTCAAAAACACATCAAGCGTCTGCGCGTCCGAGACAATATTCGACTGCTGAATCACCGGCGAATACCTCAAGAAAGGCTCCCTCTGCTAAATCGAAGGCCGCATCCGCACCCGTAAATGGCAGGACAAGGACGGCAAGGACGTGTACAGCACCGAGATCGTGGCCGAGCATATGCGGATGGCCGTGGCGGTAGCGGTGGTGGTGAGGGCGGGGGCGGGGGCGGCTACGCGCGTGAATCGTCGAGCACTGGGTGGTGGCCGCTGGCCTGGATCCTTCCGCCTACAGTACGCACTCTATGCGGTGGACGAAGGCAACATTGATCTACAAACGCACGAAGAACCTGCGAGCCGTTCAGCTCCTGCTCGGCCACTCCAAACTTGAGTCGACAGTGCGGTACTTGGGCATCGAGGTCGATGATGCCTTGGAGATCTCTGTGCAGATTGAGATATGAACCCGGTGCGGCTGCCTGCCAAGCATCTTTTGCCGACGGGTGGCTGCTTACGGTGGTGCTGCTGAGAGGGTACTATCGGCCAGGAGCCGTCACTGGCACCCAGTCCGGATAGCGGCCATCCGAGCAAGACGGTATGCTCCTGCTTATGTGCCAGATGTGTCGCATCAGCCCACTATCTAAGGAGCTGCCTCAGAGTGAATAAGCGATATCAAATTTTTGTCAGCTCAACTTATGCAGACCTCAAAGACGAGCGACAGAGTGTTATACAGGCGTTGATGGAGATGGACTGCATTCCTGCGGGTATGGAGTTATTCCCAGCTGCAGATGAAGAACAGTGGTTGTTTATTAAGAAGATCATTGACGACTGCGACTACTACTTACTTATAATTGGCGGGCGGTATGGGTCAACGACGTCTGACGGAATTAGTTACACGGAGAAAGAATTTGATTACGCTGTAAATAACGGTCTAAAAGTTGTTGCTCTAATTCATGGAGAGCCGGACAACATTCCCTTCGGCAAATCCGAACAAGACCCGAATCTGCGTGTGCAACTTGAGAAGTTCAAGCAAAAAGTCATGACGGGACGGTTGGTCAAGTTTTGGAAAACTACAGAGGAACTTCCAGGCTTGGTTGCATTGAGTCTATCCAAAACTATAAAAACCTACCCTGCGGTCGGATGGGTGCGCGGAGGAAACGTTCCAAGTGAAACATTGCTACTGGAGCTAAATGAGCTTAGGAAGCAAAACGCTGAGCTCCAACAATCCATTCGGAAACTCGCCGCGGCTGAGCGGCCGGTTATCGACAATATCGCCGACATTGACTCGGTTCATACTTTTCATGGCACGTACTACACTTCGTATCGTGGTCAGTCATACAAATACGAATTCGAACACACGATCTCTTGGAGAAATCTGTTCTCGCTGATTGCCCCATATCTCGTGGAGCATCCCAATGATTCATCGGTAAAGATTCAATTATCCGAATCGCTACTTGAACTCGCAGGGAAAAGCGGGACGACTGTTAGGATCAATGATCAAGAGTTCAAGACGGCCACCATTCAGCTCAAAGCCTACGGTCTAGTGCAGACGCAGTACACACGGACAACCAAGGGTACCATGGCCCTCTTCTGGTCGCTTACAGATCGAGGGGAGCGGCTAATGCTAGAAAGTCGAGTGATTCGTGAGAAGACCTAACTTGCCGCTCCGGTAGACCGACAAAGAGCCGCGCTTTTGTCGGCTGCTGAGCGCTCATGTTAAGCGACAGCTTTCCTCAAAGCTCAACGGCTGCATTGAAAGCTGCCATTTAGTTCTCGGCAGGGGGCGCCAATGCATGTGAGTACGTAACGACTCTCGTCCGAGAGTTGGCTGTTCGAAGATATCCCACTGAGTCTTAGATTGCCAAGGTTCTGTTTTTTGAGAGGCGAGTGTTTCCGAAAACTCATTTCCGACACCGCCCACTCTCTCCTTCCTTCTTCAAATACCCAATCAACGCCTCCCGCTCCCCCGCATCCGCAATCCCCGCATACCCCATCGACGTCCCCGGAACCGCTGTCATGGGGCTCTTCAAAAACACATCCAGCGTCTTTTCATTCCACACAATATTCGACTGCCGCATCGCAGCCGAATACTGAAAACCCGGTACCGTGCCGGCACGCCGGCCGAACAGGCCGCAGTGGCGTGGGCCGGTGCGGTCGTATTCAAAGGCGTGGCACGCGATGCAGCGCTCGTAGATGGCAGCGCCGCGTTGCAGGTCGGCGGGTTTGTCGCCGCTTGCTGCATGGCTTGCCATGGGCAGCAGGGCGAGTGCCGCTGCCCATGCGGCCAGGTGCGATTTCATGAGACGAAGGCCGACGGCACCGGCGCTTCGCCGAGGGCGTTGCGCAACACGGCCCAGTGCATGGCTTCATCGCCGAGGATGCTGGCGGCGGCTTTGGCGAGATCGCGGTTGCCGAACACGGGCACAGCACCGAGATAGGCGCTGACTGCGCCTTTTTCGAGCGAGGCAGCAAAGCGCAACACGTCGGTCTGGTTCTTCAGCGTGTCGGTGGGGAACTGATACTTGGCCTTGGCTTCGACCGGCTTGCCGCCGAGCTTATGGATGGTCTTGGCGAGCACGTCCGCATGTTCCTTGTGGTGGCCCTGGAAGGTCACCGCGAGATCGAGGACGGGCTTTTGCAGCAGGCCGCTTTCCGCGCCGAGCTGATAGGCGGCGATGGCTTCGAGTTCGGCGCCCAGCGCGGTGTTCAGGATGCCGACGTCATTGGCGGCGGTGTTGGCGCGGCCAGTCTTGGCGAGCGCATCGCGTCCGGCAAGCAGGGCGATGGCGGTGCCGGACAGCAGCAGGCCGGACTGGCCGAGAAAGGTGCGCCGGCTGCCCGGCACAAGACGGTCGTCGGAAAAATTCAGGAAAGACATGGTTATTCTCCAGTGTAATAGGCAGCGCATGCCGTGCTAGCGCGCTGTGTGGGGTGCAAGCCGGGCCAGCACGCCGGCGACGATGCGGTCGCAACGCGCGCCCGCACAGGCAAACGATTCCTCCAGTCCCGCGCCGACGTCGTGCATCAGCGCTGCCCGCAGCAGGCCGCGTGCGCGGAAGAAGCGCGAGCGCACAGTGGCGGCGGGAATGCCGAGGCAGGCCGCGACTTCCTCGACCGGCATGTCTTCCACGGCGCGCAGCACGAACACCGTGCGGTAGACGGCGGGCAGGGCATCGATGCGGGTTTCGAGCAGCCGGCGGGTCTGGGCGCGGAAGACGGCGTCGTCCGGCTGCTCGGTGTGCTGCGATGCGGGTGCCTCATCATCCATGCTCGGCTCCGGTGATTCGCCTGAGCGGTGGGGGCTGTCGTTCAGGACGACAAACTCGCTGTGCCGCTTGCGACGCCGCAGGCGGCGCTTGGCTTCATTGGCGGCGATGCGCACCAGCCAGGTCGACAGCCGCGCTTCACCGCGGAACGTGCCCATGGCGCGATAGGCCAGGTAGAAGGC
>DATLHT010000339.1:0-10055 GCA_035539795.1 Burkholderiaceae bacterium | reverse complement strand
TGGCGGTTACGCTGGCGGCCGACAGCGCGTCCCGGTTCAGTACCGTGCTGCCATCGTCGAGTGCCGCGAACAGGGTGCCACCATCGCCGGTCGCGTCGGCGGATGGTGTGCCGCTTGCCAGTACCAGCGTGCCGCCTGTTCCGTGCAGCAGCAGTGGCGGTGCCGTCAGGTCGAGCGGCTTGCCGCTGCGCGTCCGGCCATGCAGCAGCGCGGTGGCGCGCCGGTCCATGTCATCCCATGGCAGCGGACCGCGCAAATCGAAACGCCACAGCGTGCCGGCACTGTCACCGGCGTAGGCGGCGACTGGCTGGCCGAGTACGTCGGTGGCAATCGACGGCACGCCGAGCGCACCGCGCGTGCCTGGCGGCGTGGAGAGCTGCCAGTAGTCGCGCCCTGCTTGCCATGGCTGTCCATGGCGGTGATCAAGCGCCAGCAGAAGCAGTACGGGTTGCCGGGCGACAGCATCGGGCGCCGTCTCGCGACTTCCGGCGGGTGCCGCCGTGCCATTGCCGGACACGACAAACCAGCGTCGGCCATCGGTGTTCGCCGGCCCTGCTTGCGGGCGTACCGCCAGGCCGACGATAGGGGCGGGTCCTGGTGTATGCCCGAGCGCGGGCAGGGTGGTCGCGTCTACTTCCCACAGCAGGCCATGTTCGCGCGCCACATCAGGATCGGTGATGTCCCAGACAAACAGTCCCGCCGTGTCCGCACCGGTACTGCATGCCAGCACGGTACGCCACTGCCCCGCCAGTTCAGCATCGGCGGCGGCCGGGCGCGGGCAGACCGGGGGCCGGCGGACGGCGCTGGCGTGCGGGAACGTGGCCAGCCATGGCAGCAAGGCCGCAGGCGCGTAGGCAAAGCGTTCCGCTCCGCTGGCAAGTTCAAAGGCATGCAACAGGCCATCGTTGGCACCGACGAACACCAGCGGCGTGCGTAACTGATGCGCGCGCGCAAAGGTCAGTTGGCTGCCACTGGTGAAGAGCATCTGCGGTGCGCCGACCACGCGCGGTGTTGCGCCGCGCATGGCGCCAAGCAGCCCACTGCGCGCACGCCAGCCGGCCGACCCTTCGAGATGGCGGTCGCCACGCAGATAGGCGAGACGGGCGTCCTGCATGCCGTCTGCCGTGCCATCGGGAGCGGTCGAGAAATACTGCCGCTGATGCGGCGACAGCGTGTCGCTGCGCAAAGGAATGTGTGCCGGGATCACGTTGCTCTCCGATGTCACCTCGCGTGCGGTCCACAGCAGGCGCGAGCCGGGTGGCCGTGGTGGCTGCGATGTCGTGCCGGTCAGTAGCGCGTCCGCTTCCCAGGCATCGGCAGGGGCGGAATGGCCTGCCTCGGCAGACACCGGCGCAAATGTGATGGCACGCAGCCGGCCATGCCATGCATCGTCGCCGGCAACTGGCACGATATGCTGCGGATACTGTCCCGGACCGGAGGGGCCGGCATCTGTACCGAGCGTGCAGAGCGACAGGATCAGTGCGAGTGCCAGCCGCACGCGAAATCGAGCTGGGGGCCGTGACAAGCGCGTACGCCGAGGGGGTTGCATCCGGTACAACGCGTGCATGGCCGAGATCGACCGCAAGGCGAGAGCCGTGCGTACGGACATCATGGCGTGAACGGCGCCGGACGCACGAGGGTTTGCAGCAGCCGTGCCATACCGCCATCTTCACTGAAGCCGGCCGCGGTCACGCGATAGACGATAGCCGGTGCCGTGCCGTAAGTGCCGAGCAGGCCGAGCGGTGTACCGGGTTGGCGATCCGGCAAAGGCTCGAGCACATAGCGCGGAGCATGCGCAGTATTGCCCGCTTTTCGCGTATTGATCGCCGACCCCGAGTCGCGAAAGCGCGCGAACGACCAGCCCGGATGGCCCTGCGCATCGGCGGCACAATAGCCGGCCTGGCTGCCAGTGCCACAGCGTCCACCGGCGACGATCATGTCGGGCATGGTCTGGGTGGACGCCATGCCAAGCTCATGTTCTGCCTGCGTGAGCGCGTATTCGGCGGCGCGCAGCGCATGTTCGCGCTGGGCATATGCGCTGGCGATCAGGCGATGGTCGGCGAGCATGCGCACACCGGAGAATGCCAATGCACCGAGCAGCAACAGGATGACGGCCACTGTCGCCAGCGCCATGCCACGATGACGTATGTGTATGGGCGCCTGCATGTATGCGCGTATCGAGGTCTTTCCCAGTGCGGGGCTCAGCATGCGGCGACTCCGCAGGGCGGCGGATTGCGCAACTGCACCGCTGCCGTGAATACCTTGCGCAACCGATGCGGTGCATCCTGTGGTACGAACCGGATCTCCGGATCGCGGAAGAGGATCAGTGCCGGCGAGGGGCTTGAGGCGCTGCGCCGTTCGGCACGCACCACCAGTGCCACCTGCACGCCCGTGACGCGTTGCCATACGGCAGTGTCCGCACCAATGTCGGCAGCATTCAGGGTCCGGTCTGGCACGCCGTCGCCATTGTCATCGATGCCGAAACGGAAGTGCATGTACTCGACACCACGGATCAGCGACCGCGACGTCCAGTGGCCATCGATCATGCGTCCACCCTGGCGCGAAGGATAGCGGCACAGCAACTGCGGCTCGCCGTCGTCGGCGCGGCCGATATAGAACAGGCTCAAGCCAGCCGGGCTGGCACTCACTGGCATACGCGCTTCGGGTACGCCCTGGCCAGCGCAATCGGTCACCATTTCATCGGCGAGGCCGGGATCAACCGGGACGCTACTGCCGGCAAAACGGATCTGGAGGGCGTCGCTGCCCATGTTGCTTGCAGTCGTCCCTGTCGTGGTGCTCGTCGAAGCTGTGTTCGTGCATGCCGGCAGCGCCCCTGGCGTGGCCTGTCCGCAGTTCGCCAGTCCGATGAGCGGCGCCTGCCCAGCTGGCCAGCCCTGCGGAGACCACCCGGTCTGGCGCAGTTGTGATGTGATGACTTCCAGCGCCTGCTGGCCTTTCTCGCCCATCAGCGTGTCTTCCGCAACGGCAGCATAGGCAGCACGTGCTGTGAGTAACAAGCGCGAGGCCATGACGGTCGCCGCAAGGGCGAGCACGAGACCGATCAGGATGGCGGGCAACGAGATGCCGCGTATCGCATGCCGGTATGCGCAATGCGGGAGGCGTCCGGCACCCATCCGCGACGTGGCCTGCATGATGCCCGTGGTGCCGATGGCGTTGATGGCGCTCATGGCGCGAGCGGCAGTTCGAGGCGGCGCGGCATGGCGTCGCGCGTCTCGTGCCATTCGACGATCAGGCAGCGAGCCGTGCGTTGCCCGGCACCATCCGGCAGGGCAGCGGCAACGTCCTGCTGCCAGTGCGCGAGCCACGCTCCATCCGGATCGAGCCGCAGTTGCTCCGCGCCGTCATGCAGGAGGCGTACGGCATGCGCCATGCGCGCGACGGCGCGACTGTCGCGCAAACCATGCAGGGCGACGGTCGCTAGCGCGGCAAGTCCAGCTGTGAGAATCAGCAGCGCCAGGACGCCGTCGAGCAGGATCATTCCGCGATGTCGCACGGTCGCGTGCCGGCAGGCTGAACGGAAATGCAGCGAACGAAAACGTGGGCAGGGCATGACGCAGTCCTCGCGTATCGATTGATACCGAGTCTAGGGCAGGCCCTCCGGAATGACTGTGAAGGATGGTTACGCTACGGGCCGAGAGACGGCGCGCACGTAGCCGATGTTTTACTCATCGTTGACAGCCGTGCAGCTCGCGTCGTTGGCTTGCTCGCAGGTCCGTGCACGTCCCAGTGCGTTGATGCGTACGCGCCGCAGGTGATCGCCATCCGCGAAGGTCATCACGGCCTGCATGGGGCCGGCGGCGGCGGTGCGCGTGTAGCCGACCGGCGAGTACAGCACGTATGGCCCCCCGGGATCGGAGGAGAGGAAGGTCGCGGTCATCGCATCCGGTAGCGCGCCGCTTTGCGTCAGGCGTACTTCGCCAGCGTCGAGGGTGCGGTTGCAGTTGGCATCGACGAAGGCCATCCAGCCCTGGCGCCAGTTGGCGTCGCCGCCGATCGCCACGACCGCGCCACAGGTATTGCGCGAGATGGCAGCGCTGCGGGCCAGCGAGAGCGCAGAAGCGAAACTGTCAGCCTGTGTCCACAGGCGGTGGCGGCGCAGCAGGTCGCTCAGGTTGGGTACGGCTACGGCCAGCACGATGATCAGGACGATGATCGTGATCATGATTTCGATCAGCGTGAAACCGCGTGCGCGCGTCATCGAACCTCCCTGTTCAGCGCCAGCATTCGTCGCGTACCACCGGGCTCGCGTCGCCGACGGTCTGGCTCAGGCGCTCGCCGGTGCTGCGTAGCGTGAGGGTGCCGCAGCGCGCATCGGCGCGACGCGGCACGGCGCTGATCTGCACGCATTCATTGAGAGCCAGGGCGCCGCACTGGGCGGGCGCCGAGAGGGTATGACTGGAGCTGTTGTCGTTCTCTCCCGAGAACAGCGGATAGCTTGCCGCCGCATACGAGTTGGTGCGCGAGTACTGACGCTCGGCCAGCTGCATCGCGCGCATCAGTCCGGAGACTGCTTCGGCACGGCGCGTGCGCGTGACATAGTCGGTGTAGTTCGGATAGGCGATCGCCGCCAGGATGGCAATGACGATCATTGCCACGGCAAGTTCGATCAGCGTAAAGCCGCGCGGTCGGAGTGATCGAGTCATGGCGTGTTCGTGATGAAGTTCATGTTGCGGATTTCGCGCCAGCTGAAACGGCCCGCGGGTGGCTTCTCGCCCGGCGTGCCCGGTGCCGCATTGCCACCTTCGCCGACGAAGGCCTGCTTGCCGCCGCCGGTCGCACCGAAGGCCCAGATCTCCACGGTACGCGTGACGTCGATGAGGCCGACCGAATCGCGCACGCCCTTGTCGACACGCAGCTCGATGATGACCGGTGCACCGAGCATACCGGTTGGCGACAGATAACCGGTGTTCGAGAGTACCGGTAGGCCGGTCAGTGCGTTCACCGCATAGTTGCGGCTGCCGCTGCCGGTCCCGCACAGGTCGGTACCGGTGAGCAGCGAGTTGAAGTAGACCGTGCCGTTCGACAGCAGTGCATCGGTCACTTGCCGCTCGCTGCTGTCCGGGAAGTCGAAGTACCAGCCCATCTTCTGCGTGCTGCCGGTACCGAGCGCGAATGGCGTGCGCGAGAAACGGTAGCTGCTGCCATCGGCCGTGAGGGCGATGGCATTGAGCCGATTGCGGCCCGTGACGCGCACACGTGGCGTGATGTTGGCATCGTAAATGCCGTAAAAGGAATTGGCCTGCGCCGCCGGGCGACTGTCGCTCGCTTCATAGTACTTGCCGGTGCCGAACAGCACCATGTAGCCGCCCCGCGCGAAGACGACCTGTGGCTGCATGGTGATCGGCTGGCGCCGCCCCGCGCCGTCGGTCGCGGTGAACAGTGGCTGCGCGGTCGTATCGTCCTTGTAGGTGGGCAGCACATTCGCTGCTGCGGGTCCGTCGGACAGCATGAATTTCCACAGGTTGCCCTGCAGGTCGCCGGCATAGGCCGTCAGTGCCTGGCCATCGTTGTTGAGCGCCACTGCCGGCGAGCCCAGGCCATTGGCGAGCGTGGCATCGGAGGCCGGCATCACGAACTTGTAGTAGTTGGTGTTCAACGTCCAGCGCTGGTTGGCCGGCTTGTCGAGCGACAGCAGGAACAGTACGGCGGGCGCATTGGCGTTGAAGCGACCAGTGCCATCGTTGAGATTGCTGTTCAGGCCGTTGCCAGTCATCACGAACCAGCGGTATTGCGACACGCCATTGACCACGCCGGTCTTGAGCTTGACGATCTGTGGCACACCCATGACATTGCCCATGTCGGGATCGTCCTCGTCCGTGAACTCCCACAGTACGTTGCCGGTGCCGAAGGCGGCGGGGTTCGTGACATTCAGGGCAAACACACCCTGTGCGCCGCCGCCCATGCCGGAAGCCAGTACCGTGGTCCATGCCGAACCGATGACGGCTTCACTGATGACCGGTGTGGCATCGACGTAGGCGCGGTGCGTGTAGCTCGGGCTTGTGAGGTCAGGCAGGTTCTGCATCACTGCGTTCGGCACGTAGGCGAACAGCTCGGCGCCGGTGTCGCCGTGGAAGGCGTGCAGCATACCGTCGTTGGCACCGACATAGACGGCCTTGGTCCGATTCAGGTTGTCTGTGTAGAAGGTGTTGAATGCACTTTCAAATGAGATCCGCTTGGGCGCGCCGACATAGACCGGACCGGAATTCACGATATCGCCCAGCAGCGTGTCGCGGCTGCGGAACGCACCGTTGTTCCTCTGCTCGCGCGTGGTATCGCCGCGCAGATAGGCGAGCCGGTTCTGCCCTTGTCCGTCGGCGGCCTGTGTCGGGCTGTCCGGATTGCGGTTCAGCCAACCTTGCTGGGTGGTCGACAGGCTCGCCCAGTCGAAGGTGATGCCATTGCTGCCCGCCGTGCCGCGCCGGTATGAAAAGATCCGGCGGCTTGCGGGCGTTTGCTGATTGAGCAGGGCCCCGGCTTCCCAGGTGGACGTGTCGTTCAAGGTCAGGTTGTCGTTCGCATCCTTGGTGATGCGGTGGGCGGCGAGCCGGCCGGACCAGCGCAGCGCGTCGAAGCCGGGCGAATACTGAAACGCGCCCCCGATGCCGACCTTGGTGGAGGTGACGGCGACTCCCGAGATGGTGCCGCCGAAGCTGACAATGCGATTGAAGATGTTGCGGATCGCCGCGATCATCTTGGCGGGCTGGCCAGCAAGGAACCAGTTGGATGGAACGCGCGAGCCTGGCGCATCCTCCCACTCGCTGTTGTTGGTGACCACGGTACGGCCGTCCGCTGCGTAGGTGCGGAACGGATTGCCATCGTTGTTGCGATCGTTGAACCCGCCGTACTTGGCAGCCAGGTATAGCTGGCTGCGGCGCTTGGCGGTCGTCACCGTGCCATCGCCGCCTTCGTCGACGTCGATGGAGAAGGTGGTCACGCGCAGGTTCGGCATGTTCGGCCGGAAAGCCGAGGTTGCGGCCCAGTAGGCGGTTCCGGCCATGTAGTAGGTGCCGTGGTCGCCCGAGCCCGTATCGAGGGTCTGTAGGTTGGCCAGCGCCGTATCGCGGTTGGGATTGCCGCCTGCCGTCTGGCTTTCCAGATCGCCGACCTTCCTGGTCCACTCCATGACATCGAAGTTGTCGAAGCTCTCGACCGCGCGCGCGGAATCGGTATAGGTCCGGGTGTTGCCCGGTACGAAGCGGTCCCAGTGGGTGTTGATATCCGCAATGGCAAGCACGTAGTTGCGCTGACAGCTCGCCAGGACAGGATCGGTCCACGTTGTATAAGCGGGAAAGCCATCCTTGAATGCCGCGGTGATGCCCGAGACCGCAGAGGGTGTGGGCTGGCGACCCTGCAGATAACGGATCGACTCGTAATACAGTTCGCTGACCGGATCGAGTTCCTTGTACTGCCCGGAGCGGCCAAACTGGTTCAGATAGTTGATCACGCCGGAGACGCCTTCCGCGGCATTCTCCGGATTGGCGCGGAACACGCCGGTGGCCGGGTCCCATTCCTGTCGTGCGGTATTCGCGATCAGGTCGAAGTTGGCATCGACGCTGGTGGCTCCGACGTATTTCAATGGCGCGCGCAGCACGCCGCCATTGCGCGAGCTGGCGCTGTCGTTGAGATAGCCGAATGCGCCGAAACGTACGCGCGTGGCGTTGCGCTGCATTTCCCCGACGGGCTTGAAATTGCCGTTATAGTTCTGGCACAGGTCGGTGCGCGTGGCACTTTCGTTGGCATCGCAGACCTTGACCCGCACCAGGTATGGACGCCGGTTGTTGTTCGAGCCGGGATTCAGGTTCTGGTAGTTTCTGGGATTCGAGCAACTGGCATCGTTGCTGGTACTGCTGCCGAAGAACAGCTTGTTGCCGCATGACGTCACGTACACCGTACTGTTGGTGAATGGTGTGACCCCGCGGATCAAGGAGGAGCCGGACAACTGGCGGCGTGGAAAATATGTTCCGCTGTTGAAGAAATCATCGGGCAGGACGGCACGCTGCAATACCGTGCGCGTGGTTTCGTCCACGACCCGGTCGCCGCCCGTGAGCGCCAGGCGCAGCATGTCGATGGCCGAGGACGTGGCCCAGTTCATGAAATTGCCGCTGAAGGCGCTGCTGCAGGTGCGCGCAGCGGTGGCATTGCCGCTGATCTCGAAATAGTTCTCGGTGTTGTTGTAGGTATAGCACTTGCCGGGATTGAAGTAGCCGACATACTCGGTGCTGCCGTCGTAGTCGCCACGGTAGGCCGCGCCCACGGTCGGGAACTCGACCGACAGGCTCAGCAGCAGATTCGGGTGGATATTCTGGTTGCGGCCGTACAGTGGTATGCGGGCAATGTCGACCGTAGGCGCAGCCGAGACTACGGTGGCGGCCAACCCCGCCAGCAGTGCCACGCCGCGCATGAGCCATGCACGATAGCGGATCATTGCGACACTCCTCGTACCATGGCGGTCATCATGGCGTGATCTTGTAGTAAAAGGTCTGCAGCATGACGCGTACTGCAGGGTTGGGGCCGAAGCCGACAGCTGTGATCCGGTAGAACGGGACCTTGCCCTGCGCGTTGGCGCTGGCTCCTTCAATGGTCAACTGCATGGGTTCGATGATGTAACGTGGCGGGCGCGATGGCAGCAGGCCTGCACCTGAGGCAAAGCGGTTGCTGGTGAACGTGCCGTAGGCGACGGTGGGCGCATTGGCCGAGACATCGTCGAAATTCACGGTCTGCCAGATCGGCACGATCTCGCCGTCGGCGGTTTCGCACAGCCCGCGCGCATTGCCGCCGGTCCCGCAGCGGCCTTTGACAAATCCTGTCTGCTCGTTGGCATCGAATACCGTCATGCGTGTGCCGCCCTCGATGTCGAACTCGGCATCGCGCAAGGCGGCTTCGGCGGCCTGGAAAGCGATGTCGCGGTCGCGCTGGTTGTCCGCTACCTTGCGCGAATCGATGGCCATGCGCGCCCCGGCCAGCGCCAGCAGCGTGACGATGACCAGCATGATCAGCGAGGTGGCGAGCGCGAAGCCGCGCGAAGGCGTTGTCATGGGCAGGGCATCGGCGAGCAGACGGGGGCATTGCGCAACTGGATCGAAGCAGAAAACTGCCGGCGTTGCGATTGCAGGTTGGTGGTTGGGGTATAGGTACCGCTGCCGGGATCCAGGGCATTGCTGTAGCTCGGGCCGAACAGGCTGAACGCCGTGTCGCTGGCGGGCTCCGCACTGGCGTTGTCGCCGCGGATCACCATGCTGACCTTGACTGCAACCACGCGTTTCCAGTTCGCCTCGGTGATGGCGCCGATGGCGGTGGCTGGCACGAACTGGTCCGGTACGCGGTCGTTGTTGCCATCGACGCCATACAGGAAATGCAGGCTTTCCACACCCTTGACCAGGCTGACACGGCGCCATGCATCGGTTTCCCTGCCATCCGCATCGCGCACGCGGAACTGGCAGAACAGCTCCGGTACATTGTTGCTGCCGGTCGCGATGAAGAACTGCGCGAGACCGCGGCCGTCATCGACGTTTTCCGCTGCCGGTTCGCCCACGCCCATGCCCGAGCAGTCCACCATGGTGTTGTCAGGCAACGTCGGGTCGTCGTTGCGTCCCGAGCCGACGAAACGCACCTGGAGCAGGTCGCTGCCAGCCACGCCGGCCTGTTCGCAGGTCGGCTGCAGCGAGGCCGTCGGGGCGGCGCAGTTGTCCAGTCCGAAGATATTGGGTGCGGCGTTCATGTCGCCGGTGATACCGACGCGTGCACCGCCGTTACGTGGCGCCCAGTTTTCCCAGGCGGATTGCCGCACCAGTCGCACCACGACGTCGAGCGCAAACTGTCCCTTGTCTTCAAGCTGGGTGGTATCGCCGATCGAGGCGTAGCTTTGCCGGCTGGTAAGAAAAAACGTCATGGCGGCGATCAGCAGCAGCATGGCAAGCGTGATCGAGACCAGCAGTTCGATCAGCGTAAAACCGGAAGCATGCGCGCGGCGCCGTGCGGATATCTTCATGGTAGGGCGACGATGACGAGTTGCGGGCGCGTGGCCACGTCGGTGA
>DATLHT010000338.1:0-8584 GCA_035539795.1 Burkholderiaceae bacterium | reverse complement strand
GCCGAGGACCTGGCCGCGGTCATGGTGACCTACCCCTCGACCCACGGCGTGTTCGAAGAGGGCATCAGCGAGCTGTGCCGCATCGTGCACTCCCACGGCGGCCAGGTATACGTCGACGGCGCGAACATGAACGCCATGGTCGGCACCGCCGCGCCGGGCCAGTTCGGTGGCGACGTGTCGCACCTGAACCTGCACAAGACCTTCTGCATCCCGCACGGCGGCGGCGGCCCCGGCGTGGGTCCGGTGGCAGTCGGCGCGCATCTCGCCAAGTTCCTGCCGAACCAGCGCAGCGTCGGCTATGCCCGGGGCGAAGACGGCATCAGCGGCGTCTCGGCCGCGCCGTACGGTTCGGCCAGCATCCTGCCGATCTCATGGATGTACATCGCCATGATGGGCGCGGACGGCCTGACCGCCGCGACGGAAACCGCCATCCTGGCCGCCAACTACGTGGCCAAGCGCCTCGCGCCGCACTATCCGGTGCTGTACACGGGTAACAAGGGCCTGGTAGCGCACGAGTGCATTCTCGACCTGCGGCCGCTCAAGGACACCACCGGCATCAGCAACGAGGACGTCGCCAAACGCCTGATCGACTACGGCTTCCATGCCCCGACCATGAGTTTCCCGGTGCCGGGCACGCTGATGATCGAACCGACCGAGAGCGAATCGCTGGCCGAGCTGGACCGTTTCATCGATGCGATGATCGCCATCCGCGGCGAGATCGCCAAGGTCGAGGATGGTCGCTTCGACCGCGAGGATAACCCGCTGAAGAATGCGCCGCACACGGCACAGATGATCTGCGCGGACGACTGGACGCACAAGTATTCGCGCGAAGAGGCCGCCTACCCGCTGGCCAGCCTGCGCGCGCGCAAGTACTGGGCGCCGGTGGGGCGTGCCGACAACGTGTACGGCGACCGCAACCTGTTCTGTGCCTGCGTGCCGATGTCGGACTACGCATAACGCGTGGCAGGCAGCGGCCCGGACGATTGGACGGGCCGCTGCGGCGCGCCGGCAACTCGCCCAGCCGTCGCCGACAGCAGTCCGCGGCGGTTTTTTTGTGGCTGGAACCCGCGCACACACCTAATCGTACTATCATTAGAACAAGAAGCACATTTACCATACAGCCCCATCCACGCCTTCACGCATGGATGAGCCGCGCCGGCCAAGTAACCTGACGCCGGCGCTCCCATACGCCACGACACCCGGAGACACCCATGGCAGTCAGCGTTTTCGACCTCTTCAAGATCGGCATTGGCCCGTCCAGCTCGCACACCGTCGGCCCGATGCGTGCCGCCCTCATGTTCGCGCAGGGGCTGCAGCGTGATGGTCTGCTGCCACAGGTCCATGCGGTGCGCGCCGAACTATACGGCTCGCTCGGCGCCACCGGCAAGGGTCACGGCACGGACAAGGGCGTGATCTTCGGCCTGATGGGCGATGCGCCGGACACCATCGACCCGGAAACCATCGAGCCGCGCCTCGCCGACCTGCGCCAGTCGCAGACGCTGCGACTGCTCGGCACGCACCCGGTACGCTTCATCGAGAAGGAGCATGTGGCTTTCTACCGCCGCGAGGCCATGGCCGAGCACCCCAATGGCATGAAATTCCACGCCTACGATGCAGCCGGCAACAGCTTGCGCGAAGGCCGCTACCTGTCGGTCGGCGGCGGCTTTGTGGTGACGGCCGGTGCACCGAACACGCAGGTGCTGGAAGCGCATACGCAATTGCCGTTCGACTTCACCAGCGGGCGCGAACTGCTGGAGATGTGCCGCGCCAGCGGCAAGAGCATTGCACAACTGATGCTAGCGAACGAGCAGGTGTGGCGCACCGAAGCGGAAATCCGCGACGGCTTGCTGAACATCTGGCATGTGATGCAGCGATGCGTGAAACGCGGTTGCGTGAGCGAGGGCGAATTGCCGGGCGCCTTCCGCGTGAAGCGCCGCGCGCCCGACCTGTACCGCAACCTCACGGAGAAGGCCGAGCGCACGCTCTCCGACCCGCTCTCGGTGATGGACTGGGTCAATCTTTACGCCATCGCCGTCAACGAAGAGAACGCCGCCGGCGGACGCGTGGTGACGGCGCCGACCAATGGCGCGGCCGGCATCATTCCGTCAGTGATGCATTACTACGACCGCTTCATCCCGGGTGCCAACGACCAGGGCATCATCGACTTCCTGCTGACGGCCGGCGCCATCGGGATGCTGTACAAGCGCAATGCATCGATTTCCGGCGCGGAAGTCGGCTGCCAGGGTGAAGTGGGCGTGGCCTGCTCGATGGCCGCCGGCGCGCTGTGCGCGGTACTGGGCGGCACGGTGGAACAGGTCGAGAATGCCGCCGAGATCGGCATGGAGCACAACCTCGGGCTGACCTGCGACCCCGTCGGCGGACTGGTGCAGATTCCATGCATCGAACGCAACGCCATGGCTGCCGTCAAGGCCGTGAATGCCGCACGCATGGCGCTGCGCGGCGACGGCACGCATTATGTGTCGCTCGATTCGGTCATCAAGACCATGCGCGAGACCGGCGCGGACATGAAGACCAAGTACAAGGAAACCGCGCGCGGCGGACTGGCGGTGAATATCGTCGAGTGCTGAGCGCTGCGTACTGAACGACGCCGGCCGGGGGCCTTGCAGCCTCCGGTTGAAGCCCTGCGATGGCATCGCTGTGGCTACCTAGGCGTCCTGCTTGCCCGCCCAGCGGCCGCACATCTGCCGCACGACTTCGGGCAGGCTGCGCGAGCTCTCCTCGACCGCGCGGATCCACGCAGCATCTTCACTACGGTTGCGCACGAGAGCACTGAGATCCCCCAGCGCGGCACCCGAACCGAGCGCTGCGGCATGCGGGCCCAGCACATCGAGGGTGTGCAGCAGATGTTCGGACAGCGCCAGCCGCATGCCGGTGGCAGGATCCACATACTCACCATCTAGACCGAAACGACAGGCCTCGAAACGATTGAAGGTATAGACAAGGTAGTCGTCCTCCTTCGGCACGAAGGGCCGATCCTGCAGCAGGTAGCGCCCCAGCGCCTGCAGGAAAGCGGCGATGGCTGCCGCCCGCTCGATGGTCAGCGGCGTATCCATGACGCGGATTTCGATGGTGCCGAACTCCGGCTTGGGCCGGATATCCCAGTAGAAATCCTTCATGCTCTCGATCACGCCCGTGCCGTGCATCTTGTTGAAGTAGGCGATGAAATCGTCCCAGCGCAACAGGAACGGGGCGCGTCCGCTCATTGGGAATGCCGCCACGGAATTGAGCCGCGCCGAGAAGAAGCCGGTGTCCACGCCCTGCACATAAGGTGACGAGGCCGCCAGCGCGATGCAATGCGGAATGTAGCGCGACATGCAATGCAGCAAGTACAGCGCATCGTCCGCGTTCGGGCAGCCGATATGCACGTGCTGACCGAACACGGTGAACTGTTTGGCAAGATAGCCGTACAGGTCGGAAATATACTGGTAGCGCGGCGAGTCGGAGATGTTGCGGTCGCTCCACTGCTGGAATGGATGTGTGCCGCCACCGCTGATGCCGACGTTGAGCGCCTGCGCAGCGCGCACCATGAGGTCGCGCATCTCAGTCAGCTCGGCCAGCGCCTGGTCATGCGAATGGCAGATGCCGGTGCTGATCTCGATCATCGAGTCGGTGATTTCCGGCTTGATGTCGCCCGCATGCTGCGCACCCTTGAGCGCGCGCAGCAGGTCCGCCGAGAATGGCGCGAGATCGTAGTCATAGCAATTGACCAGCTGCATCTCGAGTTCCACGCCGAAGGTCAGCGCCTCCGACTGGCTGAAGGCTTCCAGCGACATCAGCTTCTCCCGTCCTGGGTCCGTACTTCGCCCGCGAGGCGCAAGCCCCATGTCGTCAGCACAGGCCCCACCAGCTGCAGGATGGCAATCGCGCACAGCAGGATCGCCTGCAGCGGCTCACGCGCGGCCGGATAGAGTTGCGCGGCATCCGTCATCAGCAGGAAGGCAAGGCCCGACATGGGCGCCAGCGACAGGCCGAGCGCCGTGGACTGGCGCAGGCTCAGGCCACTGAACGTGCCGAACGCCATCACGCTGCCGAACTTCACCGCGAAGCGCACCGCCACCAGCACCAGCGCCGCGAGGCCGCCGAGCAGCCAGTGCTCCAGCTTGAGCGGCAGGCCCAGCGACACGATCATCACCACGATCAGCAAGCTCCCGGCGCTGCCATAATGCGCCGGCCACACACGGGCCTGCACGTCGCGGTTCTTGAACACCACGCCGGCCAGCAGCAGCGTCAGCGGAATCGACAGCCGGAACAACTTGGTGAGCGCCAGCGTAAACAGCACCAGCCCCACCAGCAGAAGGAAGGCGTAATGATCATCTCCTGACATGCGGCGATACAGCCAGTGTCCGCCCACACCCATGACCCACGCCAGTGCCAGCGAACCGCATAGCAGATAAACAGGGTGCAACAGTGCCGCCCACACGTTGCCGTAGACACTATGCAAGCCGCCGACCGCGATCTGCACCACGGCAGCGGCCAGGATGCTGTTGAGTGCGCTCATCGCCAGCAGCCGCTGCGTGACCTGGCCGTCGGCACGCAACTCATTCTTCAGCTGCAGCACAATCGTCGGCGAAGTGCTGATAGCAATGCCGCCCGCGATCATCGCCACCGCCGGTGCCACACCCATCAACTGCAACGACCACGCGACGATGCCGCCCGTGAGCAAGCTCTCGACCGCACTCGTGATGACCAGGCCAGGATTCGCGCGCAACCAGCCGAGCGTCACGCGATGCCCGAGCTCGATCAAGGTCAGCGCGAGCGCCATCTCGATCAGCCAGCGCGTATGCTCCAGTAACGGCGGCGCAATCACGTCGCGACCGAAGAGTCCACCCAGCAAACCGGCGAGCGCATACCCGACGATGCGCGGCAGGCCGAGGCGGCTGCGGCAGATCTCGCCGCACAGGCCGGCGCCCACCAGCGCCAGGCCCATCCAGAAGAGACCACCCGGCTGCAGCGGCAGGGAAGGAAAGAATGCGGACATGGTTTCCATGCGCCCTATGGTAACGCATGCATCACGGCGCTCCGTCGCAATCGGTACATGGTCACCCCGTTGCTTCGCGTCAGCCCACATGCTTGTAGACGAGTCCGCCAGCCTCAGGAGGCCGGTGAGCCCGGGTGCGGCGTACTGGCCCGCTCCTTGCCTGACTTTCCCGTATGCGGTCGCCAAGAGGCCTCTTGACGAGTTTTCCTGGCAATCCGCATCAACGTTTTTACAACCATCGCAGGAGTTACCTATGACACATACTCGACGGTTCAGTCTGATGGCTGCCCTGCTGGCCACCACTCCGCTGGTCTGGGCTCAAGCCACCTCAGGCATGGCAACCGACCCGGCCGGCACGCGCCCGGACACCATGCCTCCACCCGCGCAGATGCAACCCATGCCGCCCGCGGATAGTCCACGCACGCTCCCCGCCCCGGCCGTTCCGGCCACGCCGGCTGTCGCCCCGGCGCCTACCCAGATCCAGCCGCCCAAGGACCCACTGGTTGAACGCCGTGAACAGCGGCGCGAAGCCCGCCAGGAGTACCGGGACACGAAGAAGGCCGCCAAGGCCGAGCGCAAGGCTGCCAGAAAGGCGGCGGATGCGCAGGCCGAGTCGGCGTTGCAGAAGTAAGGCGTTGAGGCTGTGCCCACACGAGGTGGCCTCGCCACCTCGTGTAGGTAGCAAGACGCAAAAAACTGTGAACAACACGCGCTTGTGTGGCGTTTGTTCACAGTCTCGGGTCGGAATTAGGCGGACACTTTCGGCCGAGCGCTCACCGCGAGTGAGCTGCCGATAATAAAAAACTGACTGCCTGTTACTAGATTTTCATGCGCGTACTAAATACCAATACTACGTACCATCACGTCGTCGACATTTCCGGTTCGTCCGACAATGCGTTCAATGCTAAAGACCTTGTCGCATTTCTTCTCAATCCCGGCGGCCTGCGGCGTGGCGCATGCCGCACCACCAAGCTCTATCAAGATGCCCGCGATGAAGAGCTTGCACTTCTTTGCAAACGATCACGCAAGAATTTTGGCGAACGCCTAACCATGGAGGATCTGGAGCGGGTCAAACATCAGGACAGGCGAACCCGATGGGAAGGCGCTACGCCCATGCATCTCGCTGCGTACTATCGCAGTGCGGAAGTCCTCGAATACATCTTGGAGAATAGCCCCGAAGCGCGGACGACTCTCAACTTGAAAGACGCCAACGGTCACACAGTTCTGAATTGGGCCGAAGCACGACCGCGGGGAAACAACAAAGATGGCATCCTGACACTCCTGAGGAAATACGGCGCAACTGAAAGGGGAACACCCGTTCCCACACATAGTGTGTCGCCCCGCTCTCTCACGCCCAATCTACCCAGAGGCAGCATCGCCCGAAAAACGCGTCTCACGACACACGCGGGCTCTGCGGACCACAAGACATCCACCACCACCGCCAAGAACAGACATACCGTCGGCAAGAATCATGAGAAAGGATCAGCGGGCGGCATGCAACGGACCGCTTCCTCGAACGCCGATGCGAGCCCAAGCTCGCGAAAGGAGCGATCCATACTCAACGACGAACACGCGCGCGTCAGGGTATCCCCACGCACAGCCCGGACGGACAAATCAGAATCGTCCAAAACAGACCCATTGAAGCATGAAAGTGCTTGCGAACAGCTGCATGCATACTGCATCGAGCTGGTTTGCCCTCAGGAGCATCTGCGGGACAGTGCCAATCCCGATCTGGCCTCGGATAGAACACCGGATAAGCCTGCACCCCAGGATGCCTCACAGGCCCCTGGTGAAAAGCTTGCGCAGAGCCTTGACTCTCCAACGCCCACACCAAGAAGCCAGGCGCTCTCAGCATGTGATGAAGAAAGGAGCGAGATGGCCAACTATCGAGATAAATATCTGGGCATGAAGGCTGATATCGAAAGCGATAACGACATCACCAACTATTCTCGCGTTGCTTTGCTGAACAGCCTGCAAAGTTATATCGCCATTTGCGACACGCTGAAAAATAATACGTTGAACATAGAAGCCTCCACCCCGGAACACTTGGAGGAAATTTGCGAGGGTTTGAAAGCCGGGAATCTGAAGCTGAAGGCAGGCCTTCGAGAATTGCGAAGCCAATACAATGAGGCCCGCAATCCAGTTCTCGCGCCACCACAACTTTCACCCCGCCCGGGACAATCCGCCACTCACCTCACCCCCGGGCAACCGGGGATAGTACGCCGTACCCTGACTCGGCTTACGCATATTTCTGATATCGCGAGATCGTCGCGCGCCGAGGCATCCACCCCCATCAAGATGCTCAAAGCTTGTACGGAAGCACGCAAGGAGCAGTTTGGATACGGGATAACGCTCAATGCGCTTCAGGGAGAGCTCGAGACGCTAGATATCGCATCCGGACAACGGAAGACGTTGCTGGCCAAGATTCATGTTGCAGAGGAAGCGATTCGTTGCCCTGAAGCGGAATCAATCATGCAGCGCGGCACCTCCGAGCAACGGGAAACCCTGCACAAGCACCTCTGCGAGCTCAATATCGTTCTCAAAGACGTCACGGCCCATGTTGAGCATCAATATTCGCTGCTACGTGAACTCGCACAGGCTCGATCAGACGACAAGGCGCTGCATGACGCCATGGAAAACCTGACGAGCGAGATCGAAACGCATTTCGGCCAGGCCAACGGTGCATTGGCAGCATCGACCAGAGCGCCCTTAGGCACATTTGTACAGACTCGCACCAATCTGTCCCTTCTGGCTGACCAGCCCATTACGCGGATTTTGTCACGGGAGCAAATCGCAAAAATTGGTACTGCATATATCAATTGGCGCACTGCGAGTGCACAAGGAAACCAGTCATTGGACAGGGTAGCCCAATTGCGCGGGGAATTGTTGACACGCATGGAGGCGGTCATTCCGTTACGCGGGACCTTGCGGAATGATCCTGCAATGCACTCGCACATGACGCTCATGGGCGCCTGCGAAAAGCCTATCGCTCAGATTTCCGAAGCGGCACAACGCATGTGGGCAGCACGCTCAGCACTGGAATCGATGGCACTGACGGGGCCCTCGTTTATCACCGAAGCATTGAGGCTTCACCCGATTTACAAGGGGCCCATACAACTCCTCGCAAGTCTCGATCAAGTGCTTGCTTCGAAAGTTCTTGCCATCAGGCAAGCCATTACAACGACTGACCGCAACCTCGCACTTGAGGCTCTTTCTACAGCTTCCGAAAATGGCTGCCGGGAGCTAGAAGAACTAACAGATAGCCTGACCAGACTCGCTGGCTATCTCAAGATAAAGATTGATACGGAGCACTCTCCTGAAGAGCCGGGAACCCAGGACCTCCAGATACATCCTGTTTAAGAAGCATGCCGCGGCCATTTCCGAATGCATGACCACGGCGCCCCCTCTTCAGAAGCATGCACGAGGTGCCATTACGACGAAGACTACTTCCCCCCCACCGACTCCAACACCGTCCACTGCCCATCTACCACCTTGTACACGGTAATGCCGCCATCCTTCAGATCGCCGCGCGCATCGTAGGCGAGGTTGCGTGTGGTCACGCCGATCATGCTGGTCTTGGCGAGC
>DATLHT010000337.1:0-10721 GCA_035539795.1 Burkholderiaceae bacterium | reverse complement strand
CGATGACGCTGCCGTGGCGACGGCCGACGCCGAAGCGGTACGCCGTCTGCGTGCTGCCGGCGCCGCATTGACCGGCCGCACCAATATGACCGAATTCGCATTTTCCGGTGTCGGCATCAATCCGCACTTCGGTACACCGTCCAATCCCACCGACCACAGTGTCGCGCGCATCCCGGGCGGGTCATCGTCTGGCGCCGCGGTCTCCGTCGCGCTCGGGCTCTGCGTGGCTGCGCTGGGCAGCGATACTGGCGGCTCCATCCGCATCCCGGCCGCGCTCAATGGCCTGACTGGCTTCAAGTCGACCCAACGCCGCGTACCGCTGGATGGCGCGTTGCCGCTCTCGCGCACACTCGACACGGCTTGCGCGATGGCGCGTTCGGTCACCGATTGCCTGCGCATCGACAGCGTACTGGCCGACCAACCCCTCCGGCCTGCGGCCGTGCCCGCAGCGTCGCTGCGTTTCGCGGTGCCGCAGACGCTGCTGCTGGACGAGTTGGAACCCGAAGTCGGCGAGGCCTTCGAACAAGCGCTGCGGGTCCTGCACAATGCGGGCGCGAGCGTGGAGGAAATCCCCCTGCATGAACTGGGCGAACTGGCGGCCCTGAATGCGGCTGGGGGATTCTCGGCCCCCGAATCGTGGGCGGTGCACCGCACGCTGCTCGCCACACGCCGCGCCATGGTCGATCACCGTGTGGTCGCACGTATCGAACGCGGCGCGGCGATAAGCGCGGCGGACTATCTCGACCTGATCGATGCGCGTGCCGACTGGATCGAGCGTGTCGAAGCGCGTATCGAACCCTTCGACGCCATCCTGTGCCCGACCGTACCACTGCTCGCGCCGCCCATTGCGGCACTGGCGCACGACGACGCCTTCTTCCGCGCCAATGCGCTACTGCTAAGGAACACCGCAGCCTTCAACTTCCTGGACGGCTGCTCCATTTCGCTGCCATGCCAGCCACGCGGCGCGCTACCGGTCGGCCTGATGCTGTCGCACGCGGGCATGCTCGACGAAGTGCTGCTGTCGGCTGCGATGACCGTGGAAACGCTGCTGCAGGCTGCCGGTCTTGGCCTGCCACCCGATGGCCTGATGTAAACCGTCATGGACACACCGACGCCGCTCTACCTGACGCATCAAATCCGTGCCATCGAGACGGTCGCCTTCCAGCGTGAGCCGTCCTATGCAGTCATGGAGCGTGCCGGTCGCGCTGCCGCGCGCTGGCTCGATGGCGTGGCGCCGGGCGGCGGCACGCTGCTGTTCGTCGCCGGCCCTGGCAATAATGGTGGCGACGCGCTGGTGGCGGCTACTACCCTGCATCGCGCCGGGCGCACCGTGCGCGTCTGGTTGCTGGCACAACCCGAGCGACTGCCGGCGGATGCCAGCCAAGCCTGGCAAGCCGCATGTGCGGCGGATGTGCCAATCGATATGCTTCCGCCACCGGCTACCAGCCCGACGGCGAGCACGCCGGCGTACACGCTGCCATCGTTTCCGCCCCGCATGAGCGCCATCGTGGACGGGCTGCTCGGCATCGGCCTGACCCGGCCGGTACAAGGTGATCTGGCTGCTGTGATCGAACACCTCAACCGCGCACCAGTACCGCGCTTTGCGCTCGACGTACCGAGCGGCCTGCAGGCCGACACCGGCGTGGCGCAACTGGCGATTCGCGCCGACGCGACGCTGACATTCATCGGCGCCAAGCCGGGCCTATACACCGGCCAGGGCCGGGACTGGGCTGGCACAGTGACTGTCGATGACCTCGGGCTTGCCCCACCGGATAGCGTTGGCGCAGAGGTCGTACTGAATGGTCCGGCATGCTTTGCCCACGCCCTGCCTTCCCGCCTGCACGCCTCGCACAAGGGCAGCTACGGCAGCCTCGCCATCATCGGCGGCGATGCCGGCATGTGCGGCGCCCCGCTGCTGGGCGCGAGGGCGGCGTTGCGACTGGGTGCGGGACGTGTGCACGTCGGGTTTCTGGCGGATGTCCCACCGTTTGACGCGTTGCATCCCGAAGTGATGCTACGTACAGCCAGCCAGATCGATCGTGCCGGTATGGACGCCGTCGTGCTCGGTCCGGGCATGGGCCAAGGCACACAAGCACAATCCTGGGTCGGTCTTCTGCGCGATCCCGCACCGCGCGCGGCACGGTATGTACTCGACGCAGATGCACTGAATCTGCTGGCACAAGCGCGCACGCCACTCCATCTGACCGAACAGGATATCCTTACGCCGCACCCGCTGGAAGCAGCGCGACTATTGTCGGAAGATGTCGCCACGGTCCAGGCCGACCGTCTTGCTGCGGCGCGCGCCTTGAGTACGCGTTATGGCGCAGTGATCGTGCTGAAGGGCTCCGGTACCGTGCTGGCTGCCCCGGACGGCCGCCTCGCGATCAACCCCACAGGTAATGCCGCGCTGGCGACGGCCGGCACAGGTGATGTGCTCGCCGGCATGACAGGCGCACTGCTGGCCCAGGGCATGCCCGCCTGGGAGGCTGCGCTCGCAGCCGTCTGGCTGCATGGTGCCGCGGCTGATCGCCTGATTGCACAAGGTGCCGGCATGGCCGGACTGGCCGCAGGCGACCTCGCCTGTGCCGCACGCGCAAGCTATGACGAACTCATCAAATTGGTGCACGGATCCCCCGGTTTGTAGGACGATGGACGATGGAAGGCGCTGCCTTGGCGCGCTATACTCCACCCCTGTTTCGAATCCCGTGATCGATGGCTGCAGTCAGCGACCACAACCGGCAACGACAGCCTGCCGCTGTCGCTGACGCCACGATCGACAAGACCACGCCGCACACCACATGCTGACGGATCTACCCGCCTGGAACGCCCTCACCCACCACTGCCAGACCATGCGCACGGTTCGGATGCGGGACCTGTTCGTGCGGAGCGACGGTGACGCGCGCGTGGCGGCGTTGTCGGTCGAGGCCGCCGGCCTACATCTGGACTACAGCAAGAACCGCATCACACCCGAAACCATGGCACTGCTCATGCAGCTGGCCGAAGAGGCGGGCGTCCTGGAGGCGCGTGACGCCATGCTGGCCGGCAAGCAGGTGAATACCACCGAGCAGCGTGCCGCCCTGCACGTTGCCTTGCGCGCTGCCTCCGGCGAGCAATACTGTGCCAATGGCGAACCGGTCGGTCCGGCCGTCGCAGCAGTGCTGGCGCGCATGCGCGACTTCAGCGATGCCGTGCGCAGCGGCACCTGGTGCGGCCACGACGGCCAGGCCATCACGGATGTAATCAATATCGGCATCGGCGGTTCGGATCTCGGCCCGCGTATGGCATGCCGCGCGCTGTCGCATCTCGCGTCGCCGCGCCTACGCATGCATTTCGTCTCGAATGTTGACGGTGTCGAACTCACGGAAATCCTCGCGCGCGTACAGCCGGCCACCACGCTCGTCATCGTCTGTTCCAAGACCTTCACGACGCTGGAGACGATGACCAATGCGCACAGCACGCGTGACTGGTTCCTCGCCCACGGCGTGCCTGAAGCAGGACTGGCACGCCATTTTGTCGCGGTCTCCACCAATACTGACGCGGTGCGCGCCTTCGGCATCGATCCCGCCAACATGTTCGAGTTCTGGGACTGGGTCGGCGGGCGCTATTCACTCTGGTCCGCCGTAGGACTGTCGATCGTGCTGAGCATCGGCTACGAGCGCTTTGCCGAACTGCTGGCCGGCGCACATGCCATGGATCGGCATTTCGCCACGGCCGAGCCGCTGCGGAACATGCCGCTGATCCTGGGCATGCTCGGCGTGTGGTACCGCAACTTCTTCGACAGCGCCAGCACCTGCATGGCGCCCTACAGTGCGTCGCTGGAACTGTTTCCGTTCCACCTGCAGCAACTGGAGATGGAGAGCAACGGCAAGTCGGTGCGCAAGGACGGCACGCCCGTATCGTACCGCACGTCACCCATCGTCTGGGGCACGGCGGGAACCAACGGACAGCACGCCTATTTCGAACTGCTGCACCAGGGCATGCAGCTGATTCCGGTGGATTTCATCGTGCCGCTCAAGGCGCCGCACACACTCCCCGGCCACCACGCCAAGGTGCTGGCCAACTGCTTTGCGCAGGGCGAGGCGCTGATGCACGGGCGCACCCTCGACGACATCACGGCGCAAGGCGTCGATCCCGAACTGGCGCCGCATCTGGCGTGCCGCGGCAACCAGCCAAGCAACACCCTGCTGCTGCCGGCGCTAACCCCGCATGCCGTGGGTGCACTCGTGGCACTCTACGAGCATCGTACGTTCGTGCAGGGCGCGATCTGGGACATCAACTCCTTCGATCAGTGGGGGGTCGAACTCGGCAAGGTGCTTGCCAAGCCGATCCTTGAAGAGCTCAATGGTGGTGCCAGCCATCCGCACGATGCCTCGACGGCAGCACTGATCCGACGCGCACGGGGCTGAGACACGAATCAAACAGATTCTGGCGTCTGGATTGCCGCAGTGTCCTGTCCGACGGCAGACTCAGATATCGGCTGCCAGCACTTCGTCGCTGGCAATGCGTCCTGCCTCGATGGTCAGGACGCGCCCGCAGCGGGCGGCGACCGAGCGGTCGTGGGTGACGAGAATCAGGGTCGAGCCCGCGCTGCGGTTCAACTCGAACATCAGGCCGATCACGGCTTCACCGGTTGCAGTATCCAGGCTGCCCGTCGGCTCGTCGGCGAACAGCACTGCCGGGCGCGTCACGAAGGCACGGGCCAGGGCCACGCGCTGCTGCTCGCCGCCGGACAGCGTTTTCGGATAATGCCGCAGGCGCGCCGACAAGCCGACGCGCGCCAGCATGTCAGCGGCCCGGGCCTCGGCCCCGGCCGTTTCGCCGCGCAGCTCGAGCGGCAGCATGACGTTTTCCAGCGCCGTGAGATGCCCGACCAACTGGAACGACTGGAACACAAAGCCGACATGTTCGCCGCGCAACCGTGCGCGGGCATCCTCATCGAGCGTAAACAGCGGCTGCCCGAGCAGGCGAACCGAACCGGTGGTCGGCAGGTCCAATCCCGCGAGCAGGCCAAGCAGGGTCGATTTGCCGGAGCCCGATGCGCCGACGATGGCCAGGCTCTCGCCTGCCGCAACGGAAAAACCGATGTCGTGCAAAATAGCCAGGGGCCCGGTAGCATCGGTCACGGTCTTGCCAAGGCCAGCGACTTCGAGAATGGATGACGACATGTTTGAGCACAAGTGGAAAGCATTGAAACGCCTGGCGACGATGGCCGGTCTTGCCGCCATCACCGTTCTGACGCTGGGCCTGACGCCGGTATCGGCGCTCGCCGCCCCCGTGATCCTGGTGATGGGCGACAGTCTGTCGGCCGAATACGGGCTGGCACGCGGTACGGGCTGGGTCAGCCTGTTGGAAGACCGCCTGAAGGCACAGAAGTTCGATTATAGCGTCGTGAATGCCAGTATCAGCGGCGAGACTACGAGTGGTGGCAAGACCCGGCTGCCGGCGCTGCTGCAGCAGCACAAGCCTGCCCTGGTAGTTGTGGAGCTCGGCGCCAACGATGCGCTGCGCGGCATGTCGCTGCTGTCCACCCAGACGAACTTGCGCGCCATGCTGGCAGCCAGCCGCGATGCCGGCGCCCGCAGCCTGGTGATCGGCATGCGCATCCCGCCCAACTACGGCCAGCAGTACACCGAACGTTTCTTCCAGACCTTCGCCAGCGCCGCGAAGGAGTACAAGGCGGGCTATGTACCGTTCCTGCTCGAGCAGGTCGTGACCCGGCCCGAGTGGTTCCAGCAGGATCGCATCCATCCGACGGCGGCGGCCCAGCCCGCGATGCTCGAGACGGTCTGGCCGCATCTGCAATCTATGCTGAAGCGCTGAACGGCCCTCGCCCGGCGCTGCCGCGGCAGGCGCATGCCGCGCTACAATGCGCGGCATGCCCCATCTCCCTCTATTACCATGAAGTTGCCGCGAGTGGTCCCCAGCGCCGAGGTGCTGCCGGACCTCGATCAATACTCCGCGATCATCGACGTCCGCTCCGAAGCCGAATTTGCCGAGGACCATATCCCCGGCGCCATCAACTGCCCGGTGCTCGACAACGAGGAGCGCGCCCGCGTCGGCACGCTGTACAAGCGGGTGTCGCCATTTGAGGCCAAAAAGGTGGGCGCCGCCCTTGTCGCACACAATATCGCCCGGCATATCGAGACGCAGTTCCTGGGCCATCCCAAGCACTGGCATCCGCTGATCTACTGCTGGCGCGGCGGCAACCGCAGCGGTGCAATGGCGCTCGTGCTCTCCCAGATCGGCTGGAAAGCGGACCTGGTGGAAGGCGGCTACAAGGCCTACCGCCGCGAAGTAATCGAAGCCCTGGCACCGCTCTCCGCGCGCCTGTGCTTCAGGGTCCTGTGCGGCCCTACCGGCAGCGGCAAGACGCGACTGCTGGGTGCGCTTGCGGACGCCGGCGCCCAGGTGCTCGACTTGGAGGGCCTGGCGGCGCATCGCGGCTCGGTGCTCGGTGCCTATCCGCAAGCCAGCCAGCCATCGCAGAAGATGTTCGAGTCGCGCCTGTGGGATGCCCTGCGCCGCTTCGACCCGGCCCGCCCGGTGTTCGTCGAGGCCGAGAGCAAGCGCGTGGGGCGCGTACATGTGCCGGACCCGCTGATAGATGCCATCCGGGGTGGAGAATGTCTGCGCGTCGAAACACCGATGCCGGTGCGTGTGGCGCTACTGCTGGAGGAGTATAGCCACTTCCTGGCAGATACCACGCAACTGGCCGAACAGCTGGCCTACCTCGCCCCTCTGCATGGCAACAAGACCATCGCGCAATGGCTGTCGCTGGTACAGGCCGGTCAGGCTGGCGAATTTGTCGAAGCCATGCTGCGCAGCCATTACGATCCAACCTACACGCGCTCCATGACACGCAATTTCTTGGCATATGATGCAGCTCCTGCGGTATCGATCACCGATGCCGGGCAGGCGGCATTTGCAGCGGCAGCGCAGAACCTGCATGTCAGCCTGCCGACCGGCGGCTGAGCGCGTAACATCCTGCGATCCGTTGTACTGGAATCACGTGAACCATCGGCGGCTGATTCCAGCATTAGCTACACGATTGATCCATCAAGAAAAAAGCGCATCCGGAGATGCGCTTTTTTTTCTTTGCCGCCGAACTGTCAGCCTTCGGCAGGCGTCGCAGCAGGCCGAATGATCTCGACCTTCGAGCGGCTCTTCAGATTCTGATAATAGGCATCGAACTGGCTCTGCCCTGCAATCTGCTCCAGCTGGCGAAGATCCGCCTGGCGGCGGGCTGCATCGGGCTTGGCACCCTCTTCCACCTTGTTGATGCGCAGCACCGCATAGCCGTTGGCACCGAGGTCGACACCGATGAACGCTGGCAGCTTGCTGCTGTCGGCACGCATGACCGCTTCCAACGCTGCGCCGGGCAGATCGCCTGCCTGGCTGCGCGACACTGTCAGTGACGGGCCGAAGCCATCGTCCGCGGGCGCCTGCTTGAGTGCGGCGAGACGTGCCTCGCCGGCCTTACGTGCCAGTGCGGCTGCTTGCTGGGCCACGACCTTGGCGCGCAGCTCATCCTTGACCTCTTCGAGCTTGCGCGTCGTGGCCGGCTGGTAGTCGACCACACGGGCAGCGACGAGGGTGTTGGGACCGACCTGGATGGCTTCGGTATTGCGCTTGTTCTTCAGTACGTCATCCGAAAAGATTGCAGCCAGCACCTTCTCGTTGTTGACCGGGCTCTGGCCCAGCGCGGGATTGGGCTGGCGCGTCACGCCGGCAGCGGTCTGGATCGTAAGCTTCAGGCGGTCGGCAGCGGGTTTCAGGCTTTCCGAACGGTCATAGACAGTATTGGTGAACTGGTCGACCGCCTCGCCATACTGTTTCGTGGCCTTCTGCGTCCGGATTTCCTTTTCCAGCTCGGCGCGCACGGCATCGAGCGGACGCGTTTCGCTCGGCTTGATACCGGTTACGCGGATGATGTGATAACCGAAATCGGTTTCGACCAGGTCGCTGATCTCGTCCTTCTTCAGCGCGAAGACGGCGTCCTCGAACGGCTTGACCATCGCACCACGGCCGAAGGTCCCCAGTTCACCGCCTTTCTCTGCAGAGCCGGGATCCTGCGAATTCTTGCGGGCGACCTCGGCGAACGAGGCCGGATCGGCGCGCACTTCGGCCAGCAGCTTGGCGGCCTTTTCCTTGGCGGCGGCACGATCGGCTGCCGGGGCATCCTTCGGCGACACGATCAGGATATGACTGGCCTGGCGTTCCTCGGCAGTCTGGAAGCGCTTCTTGTTCTGCTCGTAGTACGACTGCAGCTCCTCGGGCGTCACCGTCACGCCCTGCGCGAAGCTGTCGGCCGACAGCACCAGATACTCCACCTTGGCCTGGGCCGGCACCGCGAACTCTGCGGCATGACCGTCGTAATAAGCCTTGAGCGCCGCCTCATCAGGCGTTACGCGGGCCGCGTAGTCGGCCGGCTTGTAGGTGATGGCCTGCACCACGCGCTGCTGGTCGCGGATGGCAATCAGGCGGTCGATCAGGCTGGCAGGAATAATGTCGGTCGCGGCGATCGAACGGACGAGCTGTTGCGTGGACAGGTCGAAGCGCATGCGGGCGTCGAACTGCTCCGGTGTCATCCCTTGCGCCCCCAGCAACTGACGATAGCCGTCCACGTCGAACTTGCCATCCGCACCGCGCAGCTGCGCAATGGCAGGAATCGCCATGATGGCTTCCTGCAAGTGGGCGTCAGACACCGTCAGGTGCAGGCGCGTCGCCTCATTGGCGATCAGGCGTTCCTGGATCATGCCGTCGAGGATCGCGCGGCGTGTCTCGGCATTCTCGAACTGCCGTGGATCGTAGCTGGCGCCGAGTGCCTGGCGCATCTGCTCGCTCTGCAGGCGCATAGCGTTATCGACATCGGTATTGGTAATAACGCGCCCTTCGACCTTGGCGGCATCGTTGGCGTTATTCATGAAGCTCGAATAACTCTCCATGCCGAAGAAGACAAACGACGGAAACACCAACAGAAGCAGCACAAACAGCATCAGCCGGCGGTGGTTGCGGACGATCTCAAGCATGCGGTTTCTTCACGTAGCGCTCAGCGAGCGGGAGAATGGAATTCTATCAGCACGGCCAAGGCCCTCTGACAGAAAAAAAGGCGAACGTCAGTTCGCCTTTTTTATGATGCTGGCGGAGTGGACGGGACTCGAACCCGCGACCCCCGGCGTGACAGGCCGGTATTCTAACCGACTGAACTACCACTCCAGATTGTGTTGGCCGATGAACTGGTGGGTGCTGAGGGGATCGAACCCCCGACCTACGCCTTGTAAGGGCGCCGCTCTACCAGCTGAGCTAAGCACCCGCTCATCGCAACCACGGAAACCGGCAGACCTCATTGAGTTGTCGATTTCCGAAAGCGCATCAGTTTACTGCATCTTTCAGTGCTTTGCCAGGGCGAAATTTCGGTACCTTGGCTGCCTTGATCTTGATCGCCGTGCCGGTGCGGGGATTGCGGCCGGTACGGGCAGCGCGCTTGCCGACAGCAAACGTTCCAAAACCGACCAGCGTCACAGTACCGCCTTTCTTCAACGTCGTCTTGACCGCGCCGACGACTGCGTCGAGCGCACGTCCTGCTGCTGCTTTCGAAATTTCCGCCTGCTTGGCGATATGGTCGATCAGTTCAGTCTTGTTCACGTAAGCCCCCTCGGAATGAGATAGATGGCAGATGGTGTGCGGCAGAAAAACAGGTGCATTGCTGGCTCTCCCCGTCCTGCCGATTGTTTGCCGGCGCGATGCCGGGCGAAGTCATTAAACATTTGGCAAAGCCTTATGTCAAGCGGTTTTCCGGGCGAAATACAAAATTTCGTGAGGATTTATGCGGCTTGCCATGCCCCCCTCTCTCGGAGCTACGGAAAACGCATCGGAAATGCACCTCCATCGCACCCTCACCGCACCACCATGGCACCGGCATTGTGTGCGTGCCTCACACTCCGGGGCCATCATGGTGCGAACGACATCGCCGTCCCCCAAAAAAAAAAGCCCCGGTCATTTGACCGGGGCGATTGGCTCTGCCATGTATCAGTGATGCGTCATCTCCGCCTGGCTTGCATCCGGCTTGGCATCCCCCACTTCAGCAGGTTTAGCTGCTTTCGGATCCTCCTCCGGAATCGGCTCCGGCATGCGTTCCAGTGCAAGCTCTAGCACCTTCTCGATCCATCGCACTGGCACGATCTCGATGCTGTTCTTCACGTTGTCCGGAATGTCCTGCAGGTCCTTCACATTCTCTTCCGGAATCAGCGCAAGCTTGATGCCGCCACGGTGGGCCGCCAGCAGTTTTTCCTTGAGACCGCCGATCGGCAGTACTTCGCCGCGCAGCGTGATCTCGCCGGTCATGGCCACATCAGCACGCACCGGCACGCCGGTCAGCACCGACACCAGCGCCGTAGTCATCGCGATACCGGCGGACGGACCGTCTTTCGGTGTCGCGCCTTCCGGCACGTGGATGTGGATGTCACGCTTCTCGAGCACCTCATCGCGGATGCCGAGACGGCGGGAGCGTGAGCGCACCACCGAACGTGCAGCCTCAACCGACTCCTTCATCACGTCACCCAGCGAGCCGGTACGGATGATGGCACCCTTGCCCGGCATCGTAGCTGCCTCAATGGTCAGCAAATCGCCGCCCACCTCGGTCCACGCCAAGCCGGTTACCTGACCGATCTGGTTCTGCTTGCCGGCCAGGCCGAAATCGAAGCGTCGCACCCCGAGGAACT
>DATLHT010000336.1:0-6858 GCA_035539795.1 Burkholderiaceae bacterium | reverse complement strand
CCATTGGCCTGGCGCTGCAGTACGTGCCCAAGGACAAGCTGATCGCCTGCACCAACTGCGGCCTGGCGCCCATGAGCCGCGAGGTGGCCATGGCCAAGCTCGACGCGCTGGCCAAGGGCGCGGCCCTCGCTCGCCAACGGTACGGAGTGTGACCATGCACGGACTTCCAACGGCCACGCCGGCCGAAGTGGGGTTGTGCCCCGAGCGCACGCAGCGCATCGTGCAGGCGCTGCAACGCGATGTGGACCACGGCCGCCTGCCCGGTGTGTCGGTGTTGCTGGCGCGGCGCGGCCGCGTGGTGCTCGATGCCGCCGTGGGCCAGCTGGACCCGGCGCGCGAGGCGCCCATGGGCACGGACGCGATCTTCCGCATCTACTCCATGACCAAACCCATCGTCTCGGTGGCGGCCATGATGCTGGTGGAGCAGGGCCGGCTGCTGCTGAGCGACCCGGTGGGCCAGTACGTGCCCGGCTTCCTGCAGCAACAGGTGGCGGTGCCCGGGCCGCACGGCGTGGCGATGGTGCCCGCCACGCAGCCGAGCACCGTGCAGGACCTGCTGCGCCACACCGCCGGCCTCACCTACGAATTCACCGGCGACGGCCCCGTGAACCAGCTCTACGCCCAGGCCGGCCTGGGAAGCCGCCAGCAGACCAACGCCGAGCTGTGCGAACGCCTGGCCGCGCTGCCGCTGGCGCACCAGCCCGGCACGGCCTGGGCCTACAGCCGCGCCACCGACGTGCTGGGCCGCGTGATCGAAGTCATCACCGGCCAGCCGCTCGGCGCCTTCCTGCACGAGACCATCCTGCAGCCGCTGGGCATGCACGACACCGCCTTCTTCGTGCCACCCGCGCAGCACCACCGCATCGCCGAGGCTTTCGAACACGACCCCGACGGCGGTGAGCAACTGCCCATGCACGATCCGCGCGAAGTGCCCGCGCTGGAAATGGGCGGCGGTGGCCTCATGTCCACCCAGCACGACTACGCGCGCTTCCTGCAATGTCTGCTCAACGGTGGCGAACTCAATGGCCAGCGCCTGCTGTCACCGCACACCCTGGCCTTCATGACGGCTGACCATTTGGGCAGCGCCATCGCTGTCGACAACGCACTGCTGCCCCCCGGCCACGGCTTCGGCCTGGGCTTTGCGGTGCGCACCGCGCTCGGTGAGGCCTCGGTGCCGGGTTCGCTCGGCACCTACCACTGGAGTGGCATCGGTGGCACCCACTTCTTCGTCGACCCGGCGCAGGAGTTGTTCGCCATCTTCATGGCGCAGGCGCCGAATCAGCGGGTGCATTACCGATCTGTGATGCGAGGGCTGGTGTATGGGGCGGTGACGGGGTGAGGTAGGGAAGCGAGGCGCCGCGGTGGCTCGCGAACCGCTTCTACCTTGGGCTCATTCAACGGGACGCTCGCCGCACTTTCGTTCGGTACAGAACATACGAGGAGCGGAATTCAAGTTTCAATTGCGTTTGACGAAGAATCATCATGCATCGCTGTGCCACCACAGGGATTGACGCCAGATGAGCTGGCCTGCAAGCTATAGCGGACGGCCACACCGCCCTCCCAAGTGCAACATCCTCAACAAACCCGACGAGCTCGTTGGCCTGTTACTGCGGCACTCCTGCTGGTGGTGATCACGTTGGCGTTGCTGAATATTTTCAGCATACAAGTGCTGTCCGCGGTGAGGGCCTACGTAAGCGGTGAAAGTCTGTGGTCGAAGGGCCAGAAGGACGCGAGTTTCAGCCTCCTTCTCTACGCCGATACCCACGATCCGGAGGACTTTGCACGGTTCGAAAGGGCCTTGTCGGTCCCCCTGGGCGACCGTATCGCACGGGAATCCCTGGATGCTGCGGCGCCAGATCGTGTTGCCGCGCGGCAGGGATTTTTGCAAGGACGCAATCAGCCCGACGACGTTGAACCGATGATCGATCTGTTCTTGCGCTTTCGCCATGTCGGCTTCATGGCCCGCACCATTGCCATCTGGGAAGAAGGCGACGCCGAACTTGATCGGCTCGTGCTGATCGCCGAACAGTTGAGAAGCGCCGTGCGCGCAGGATCGCAGAACAGTGAGTTTGTGGCACTGCGGGAGCAACTGCTCGACTCCAACGCCCGGTTGACGGTTCTCGCACAAAGGTTTTCAGACTCTTTGGGTGAGGCTGCCCGATCCACCCAGCGCATCGTTGCCTTTTTCACGCTGGGACTGTCCTTGCTGCTGGCGGTGAGCGGATCGCTGCTGGTCCGTGCGATTTTCGGACGAGTGGCGAAGATTGAACGGTCCCTTCGAGACAGCAATGACCGCTGGACCATCGCAGCAAGAGCCGCCAAGGTGGAGCTTCTCGAATGGGACCTGGCAACTGATTTGGTCACTTCACATCACGTGAATGGAACTCGAACCATTCGATACGGAGACTTTCTGGCGTCGTTGTCGGAGGATGACCGCTCCCGGCTAACCGAGGCGCTCGCCCAAGCGCGCATGACGCAAAGTACTTTCGTCAGCAACCAGCACATGCGTGGGGCCGACGGAACCGAGGTATGGATGGACTTCATTGGGCAGTTCTCGTATGACGACAAGGGAAAACCTTATCGACTGATCGGCGTACGGATCGATACCACCGACCGCGTCAATGCCGATACCATCCGCCGGGAGCTGCTCGAACAGTTGCGGCAGTCACAGAAGATGGAGTCGCTCGGCACGCTCGCAGGTGGAATTGCGCATGATTTCAACAACATCGTCGCCGCAATACTGGGCAACGTTGTCTTGGCTCGCGAGGATCTGCAGCCAAATGATCCTGCCTGCGAGAGCATCGACCAAATCAACAAAGCCGCACTGCGCGCACGCGACCTCGTAAGGCAGATACTGGCGTTCAGCCGCCAGCAACCGCCCAAGCTCGTCGATCAAGCCCTGGAGCCCATTGTCCTGGAGACTCTGCAGTTGTTGCGCGCAACACTGCCCGCGAGTGTCGTGCTCGAGTCCAACATGCCAGAGGAGCCAACTTACGTGCGCGTCGATGCAACGCAGATCGAGCAGGTTCTGATGAACCTGTGCACCAACGCATGGCATGCCTCCAAGGTAGGTGAGGCACGAGTGGTGATCCGCGTCGACAAACGTGTAATCCCGCAAGACAGGGAGCATCCTGTCGATGGGTTGACTCCTGGGCCATACGCACATCTTTCAGTGTCCGATGACGGTGTCGGGATGGATGACGCCACCAAAGCGCGCATCTTCGAACCTTTTTTCACCACCCGTAGAGTTGGGGAAGGCACGGGACTAGGGTTGTCCGTGGTTCACGGGATAGTGATTGCGCACGCCGGGGCTATCACAGTGGACAGTGAAGTCGGGCGTGGCACGACATTGCATGTCTACCTGCCGCTGCAGCGCAAAGCTGCCGAAACTCACCCGGAGACGCCGGTGGCTGTCTCGGGCCTGCTGCGCGGGCAGGGTGAACACATTCTCTATATTGATGACGAAGAGTTGATGATCCTGATGGTCGATCGCCTCCTGCACCGAGCAGGCTATCGGGTGACTGCGGTGCAGGACCCCCATGCAGCACTGGAGGCGTTCAAACAGGATCCATACCGCTACGACCTGGTGCTATCCGACTTCAACATGCCCGACATGTCAGGTCTGCAGATTGCCCGAGCGGTGGGGCTGGTGAGGCCTGAACTTCCCGTCGTGATCATTTCTGGAGACATCTCTGGAGAGTTACACGATGAAGCAGCCAAACTAGGTGTGTCAGAGCTGATTCCGAAGCAAGACGCCTTCGACCAACTTGTGAGCGTTGTGCACAGGATCCTGGCTGTCAAGCATGGGGGAGAAGCTCCCGAATAGCGCCCTGAATCGCTCGTCGCACGGCAGCGGGTCACGAGGGTAGGGCCCGTGGATCCCAGTTAGCTCAGGTGCTTGCCCACCAGCCCGGTCATCTCGAACATGGTGACTTCATCTTTTCCGAAGACAGCCTTGAGCTTGGCGTCCGCCAAGATGTTCCGCTTGTTCTTCGGGTTCTGCAGGTTGTTGGCCTTGATGTACTCCCACATGAGCTTCACAACTTCGGTGCGGGGTTGCGGCGTTGCACCGATCACAGCGGCCAGCTCGGCGCTGGGAGTGAGGGCACGGTTGAATGCGGTTTGCTTCTTGGCAGTGGTCATCTGAGACTCATCAGTTGAAACGTGAATTTTAGGGCGTGCTTCCGATCCCCTTGTAACCGCCTGCGACCGAGTAAGCGGGGCGGTCATCTTGTTGTCCGGACCAGCAGCGTGCTCGATGACTGCTTTTCGCAGATTCCGAGGACAGCAACGGGCCCGAAGCGGACGCATTCAGCTCGCGTTCCCAGCGGTCCGCTCACGCCAAAGTGGGCCGACAACTTCCATCACCTTGGCCGCCCGGCTTCGGGGTATCTGCCACGATGGATGCTGCATGTCAGTCAGCGAGCCGGCAGCGCTCGGTGGCCCACTGCGGGCCTCCGCTGGTACGAGTCGGACGCTGTCACGCAGCATCTCGATGGCTCGTATCTGCGGCGAGGATAAGAGGCTCCGCGAACTCTCCAATAGACTCGTCGGCTGAAGCAGGAAGTAGAACAGTTCACCGGCAACCAAATAGTTGCCTTGCTCTGCACAACATTCTTCCGGCGACATTGCCAGCGACTGGACGTGACCCATAAACCAGTTCAGATCGGAGTTGAACCAGTCGTCAACATGAGGCTCTTGTGGAAGCGATGTCGTCATTTAGCAAGTCCGCTTCTGGCCGATTGCCGCAGTCTAGTCGTGGCTACGTCATCTGGTAGCACTCGCCCCCAATCGCCAACTCCTGAATGTCTGCAACGTGGTGCAGATCGCACGTTTCAAGTCTGGGCGATGACAACATCTGCCATTGGCCGGGCAACGCAGGGCAGGCAATAGCCCTCCATCTTTTCCTCGGCGCTCAGGCCGGGCCAGGGAATTTCGTAACGCACTTGCCCCTGTAGCAAGCGAGCAATGCAGGTGCGACAGGTACCGTTGCGACAGGACACCGGCCATGCAATTCCAGCGCGTGTCATTGCAGAGAACAAACTGGTCTCGCTGTCGGCCTCGACCTCAGCGGCCTGGCCGTCAATCCGGATACGGAAGGTCTTCATGCGCGTTGGAGGTGGGATGGAGTGGGCTTAGACTTTTCGCATGACTCTGGAATATTGGAAGTATGACGCGGGCACCGACTCCGTCGCCTCCCTGGTGATTCCCGCGGCACTGGGCCGCGAGCGCACCTTCGACCTCGATGCAACACTGCTGGTGTCTGTGCTGGCGGGCGCCTCTGAGAGCTGGCACGAACTGACCGTGGAGGTGGACGGCAAGCGTTTGTGGGCTCGCCGCATACCGAGCCACAACCTTGGGGAGACCGACGGCTTGGAGTACCACTGCCGCCTGGCTGTCGAGGTCGATGCCGATTGCCGCGTGCGCGCCAAGGCGAACTGCAAGGGCTCCCGGGTTCTGTCGCTGATTTTGGAAGCCCGCGAGACGGCTTACTGAGTGCGACGGAGGTGAAAAAGCCCGCTCTGGAGCGGGCTGCACAGGTGCAGCACACAGCCGCGCGATGGGCGCATTGGAACTACGGGGTGGCCGGTTCCTCGCCCGGCTTGCGATCGGCGGGACGGGTCTGTGGTGCCCGCTCCGGATGGGTCGGGTTGTCACCGGGCTGGCGTTTGTCGCCAGGAGGCCTGTAGGCGTTGTCCGTCCGCGGAAACTTGTAAATGTTTGAAGCCGTCGCGATGTCCTACGGACTGTCTGACGGGGAATGGCGACCATGGGGCAATGCCTTTGGATCGCAGTGGTGCAGCGATCGGGATCTGGATCCCCGTGAAGGCCATTGTTTGCGCACCACGAAGGAGCGCCTGCTTGTCGATGCGAACGCCCAAATTTGAAGCTTGGAGAATGGCCGAGAGGGAAGTCGAGTCTGCCGAGCGCCAGTTTCGCGATTCCGGATTTGATATTGGCCTGGAGGATCGCGAAAAGATCTGCAGCCAGTTGGCTGCTCTGAAGGCCGCTCGCGCGCGGGCACGCCAGGCGTGGCGGGAAGCCACCGAGGAAGAGACGGACCTTGCAAGTCGATCAAGCTGAGAGAAACACGGTTCAAGCCAACTGATCGACGCGTCTCTATCGGCAAACGATGTCGTGGGGTTCACATGCGGTCAGAAGAGACGCGCGGGTGACGCAGCTCATCCCCGTTTGAAGGCGGTTCGCGCCACGATGCCGGGGTTTCGTCGCAGCGGGATTTCCTTGCGCGGCCGCGCCATGCACAGTGCGGCCTCGGCCTTCCCCTGCAACCCACCTTCGTCCGGAAACCCCATGCTGCTGCAACTCGTCGCCAACCATCCCGAAGCCCTGGTCCCGATCCTGCGCAACACACCGACATGGGTGTGGGGCCTGCTCGCTGGCCTCCTTGCGCTGGGTATCAGCCAACTGCGCGACCGCACAGCCAGCGTGGCACGGGTCTCGCTGCTGCCGTTGGCGATGACCATCCTCTCGGTGTCGGGCACGTTCTCGGCCTTGGGTGGAACGCCTCACCGGGTCATTGCCATCCTGGCCTGGCTCGTCGCCGCAGCCCTGGCCTTCGCCTTGACCCTGCTCGCGCGTGGCCGCAACGCCGCGCAATACGATCCGGCGAGGGGTGTGTATCGCCTGCCGGGCAGCGCCGTCCCCCTGTTGCTGATCGTGGGAATCTTCCTGGTGAAATATGTGGTCGGGGTGGATCTTGCCATGGCGCCGCAGTTGGTGCAGGACACAACTTACGTGCTGTGTGTCGCGGCGCTGTACGGTGCGTTCACCGGCGTCTTCGTCGGACGCGCCTCACGCCTGTGGCGCCTGTCGCTGCGTCCCGCCGCGGCTGCTGGC
>DATLHT010000335.1:0-13419 GCA_035539795.1 Burkholderiaceae bacterium | reverse complement strand
ATATTCAGCCACGCGGTACAGCACCACCCCCGCAGGGCCGATCGGCAGCAGGAACCAGAAAAACACGCCGAATACATGGCGATGGACCGCGATGATGGCGTGTTCAAGCGTATGCCGACACACCTCCCGCACCGGCATATCGACGGTATCGAGGCCGGTCCACTCGCGCAGCAGGGCGCGGGCGGCGATCAGGTCGTCCCGGTTCAGCGCGTCATGGATGTCGGTGAAGTAGTGGCTGAACTGGCGGAACCCCAGCGTAAGATACAGCAGTAATACGTTCCACAGGAAGCTGAGGGCAAAGCCGGCGGACGCCAGGATCCAGTCGATGACCCAGGCGGCCAGGACGAGCGGCAGCACCACGGCACACCAGGCGAAGATCGCATCGCGCCGGCTGCCCGCATCGAAGGCGCGCACAGAACGCCGAGCGAGCCCACGGACCATTTCATGTACCGGATTGTCGTGGCTCAGTGCACGGAACTGCTCGATCACCAGTGCAAACAGAACGGCGAAGAAGGTCATGTGAAGTCGCGGCGGAGAGGGATCACGGATGTGGCAACAATAGCACAGCGTGCCCCTGCTCCGGAACAGCAGACAGGCTCCAGGCGTTATGCAGCCAGCAGATGGTAGAGATTGCGCAACATGCCGGCCGTGGCGCCCCAGATGAAGTGTCGTCCGGAAGAGACACGTGGGTACGGCATGGCATAGAAACGGCGCTCCCCACCCTCCCAGCGATAGATACGCTGCTCATGGTGCTGCGGGTCCATCAGGAAGGCCAGCGGCACCTCGAACACCTCGGCTACCTCGCTCGGATCGGGTGTCAGTGAGAAGCCCTCGCTGACCAGTCCAACTACCGGGCGGACGTGATAGCCGGTGCCAGTGATGTAGTCGGGTAGGCAACCCAGCACGTCGATGAAACGGCGATCAAGACCGATTTCTTCGGTCGTTTCGCGCAAGGCTGTAGCGACCGCATTTTCGTCTACGGACTCGCAACGCCCGCCGGGAAAACTGATCTGGCCGGCATGCTCCGTGAGGTGTGCCGTTCGCATGGTAAGCATGACGGACAGTCCGGCCGTACGGGCGATGATCGGCACCAGCACGGCGGCATCACGCAAACCTCGGCTGCGGTCGTAGATACGGGATTCGTCCGTCAGCTCCGGTTCCCAACCCGGCGGCGACTGCATGCGCTGACGGATGAAGGCGGCCGTCAGTTGGTCCGATGGAATGGCCGGTAAGCCAGATCGGTCGGCGACGATAGGCAACAATTCAGGATCAAAAACGGGACGCATGCAAAGACTCTGGGACAGGCATTCCAGCCCGGGAATACCTGCATGATACGACCATGGCAAAAAAGGCACCCGAAGGTGCCTTTTTCCGTACGATCACAGCTTAAGCGGCGTTGCGCGGCGCCTTGATCGTCAGCTTTTCCTTGATACGCGCGGACTTGCCCGAACGCTCGCGGAGGTAGTACAGCTTGGCACGGCGGACATCGCCACGACGCTTGACTTCGATGCCGGCGATCAGCGGCGAGTACAACTGGAACGTACGTTCCACGCCTTCACCCGACGAAATCTTGCGCACGATGAACGAGGAGTTCAGACCACGGTTACGACGGGCAATCACCACGCCCTCGTAGGCCTGCACACGCTTGCGGGTACCTTCGACGACATTCACGCTCACGACCACCGTGTCACCCGGAGCGAACTCGGGGATCGACTTGCTGGCCGTCAGGCGGGCGATTTCTTCTTTCTCAAGTGCTTCGATGATATTCATCATTTTCTCCGTTGCCATCATGCCGACGTTGATACCGTGGCGCCTCGCAGTGTGTCGCAACGCATGCCCGGCCCCAGCAGAGGATGGTTATTCAAACCGCAGGCATCATACTATGTCTGCGCGTCTTTTGTCGGCAGGGTCGACAGGTACTGCTCGTCGGCCCGGCTCAACAAACCTTGACGACGCGCCGCCCCGATCAGGTCGGGACGCTTGCGCGCCGTATTGGCCAGCGCCTGCCGGCGCCGCCATTTTTCGATCTCGGCATGGTTGCCGCCCAACAGTACCTCGGGCACGCGCATGCCTTCGTATTCCTCGGGCCGCGTATAGTGCTCGCAATCGAGCAGCCCGTTCACGAAACTGTCCTGCACTGCCGACTGGGCATCACCCAGCACGCCCGGCAATTGCCGTACCACGGCGTCGATCAGCGCCATCGCGGGAATTTCCCCGCCTGACAGCACGAAATCGCCAAGGCTGATTTCCTCGTCGACACGCCGGTCGATCAGCCGCTGGTCGATGGCCTCGTAACGGCCACAGAGCAGTGTCAGCGCTGGCAGGTGCGTCAGCTCCATCACCCGCTCGTGCGTCAGCCGCCGGCCTTGCGGCGACATCAGCACCACCGGCCCGGACCTGGCGCCAGCTTCCGCCTGCGCTGCAGCCGCAGCGTCAAGTGCGGCTTCCAGCGGCTTGGCGAGCATCACCATGCCTGGCCCACCACCATAGGGACGATCATCGATCGTCCGGTAATTGTCCGTGGTGAAATCGCGTGGATTCCAGGTCCGCAGGACATAACGCGACTGCTTGGCCGCGCGGCTGGTAATTCCCCAGTCCCGCAGGGCATTGAACATGTCTGGAAACAGCGTGACGACATCAAACTGCATCGCGCCCTCCTCTGCCCGACCCATGCATTGCCTGCGACTCAAGGGATGACCTCAAGATGACCCGGACAGCGTTCGCTGGCGTCATGTCGAGCGCATCGCTCAATAATCGAGCCCCCAATCCACCACGATCCGGCCGGCCTTTGCGTCGACGCTGTGCACATACGCCTTCACAAACGGGATCAGCCGCTCTTCCTGCACCGCTCCGGTCGCCGCCGGGGTCACCACCCGCAGGATCTGCTGTGCCCCGTTGTCGAGCAGTCCCTCGACCACGCCCAGCGATGCGTCTTGCAGATTCACTACACTGGCGCCGATCAGATCGACCCAGTAGAACTCGTCGTCGGCCGGCGCTGGAAAATCGGCACGGCGGACCGCCACGACATGTCCCTTGAACTGCTCGGCATGCGTGCGGTCTGTCAGTTGGTCCAACTGCACCACGACACTGCCGCTATGCTCCCGCGCCTGCACGACCCTGACACTCGCCAGTGGCCCCGTCTGCCCGTGCGGTCCGCGTGGCCGCAGCCACCAGGTACGCGCCGCCAGCATGGCCGCGGCATCGTTGGAATGCGGGTGCGCTTTCAGCCAGCCACGTACGCCATGCGCGCCACTGATATAGCCGACATCCACCAGATCATCGGGCGGTATCTCATGGCAGTGGGGAGCGCTCTCCTGCAGACCGACCTGACCGACCTCAGTCGGCTTGTTGGCTGCGGGTGCAGTTGTCCGACGCGGACGAAACGCTCCCTGCAGCCCAGCGGGCTTGCGAGTACTGCTATTCAAAGCGGTCTGCCAGGGCGAGGCCGCTCAAGCTCAGGCTGCAGCCTTGGCGCCCTGTTTGACCAGACGGGCAACCGTCGGCGACACTTGGGCGCCCACGCCTTGCCAGTAAGCCAGACGGTCCTGGGCGATGCGCAGGCCCTCGGTGCCTTCGCCGGCAGCCGGGTTGTAGAAGCCAATGCGCTCGATGAAACGGCCATCGCGGCGATTACGCGAGTCGGTTGCAACGATATTGAAGAACGGACGCTTCTTAGCGCCGCCGCGTGCCAGACGGATCACGACCATGGGTTGGTTTCCTTGAAAAGCGGGTGTTCGAACACGAAAGCCGGAAATTATAACGTATTTTTCAGGCAAAACATAAACTTAGAGGTGCGATCGACATGATGCGAGGCGGTTCCGGCCGGACAGCGGAGCAGGCAACCCGGATCGGATGCAATCCGGACGCCATTGGCATATGAATACTGCCAGCATACGCGCTACGCCTGGATAGCGAGCCGGACACGCTTCTCTTGATGCCACTTTTTGCGGAGACCCACGATGCCCGCCCTCCTGATCCCGTCCTCCGACAGCTGCCAGCAATTTTCCGCGATCCGACGCGCCCGGGCCGTAGTAACCGCATTATGTATTGCTTTAATCACATTCTGGAGCCCGGCCCACGCCGCGCTGCTGCTCGACCGCATCAAGCTGCCCAAGGGGTTCCAGATCGAAGTCTATAGCGACAAGGTCCCCGGCGCGCGGGCCATGACCCTCTCCCCGTCTGGCACCCTCTTCGTCGGCTCGCGGGCTGAAGGCAAGGTATATGCGCTGCGGCCCGGCGAGCCCGTGCGGATCGTGGCCAGCGGCCTCAACATGCCTGCCGGCGTAGCCTTCCACGATGGCGCGCTGTACGCCTCATCGGTCTCGCGCATCGTCCGCCTCGACGACATCGAGCGCCGTCTCGACAACCCGCCCACGCCGGTGGTCGTGACCGACCGGTTCCCGACGGAAACGCACCATGGCTGGAAATTCATTGCCTTCGGGCCGGACGGCTACCTGTACGTCCCCGTCGGGGCCCCATGCAATGTGTGCGAGCGCGACGAGAACCGCTACGCCAACATCATGAAGATGAAGCCGGATGGCACCGACCTCCAGGTTGTGGCACGCGGCGTGCGCAATACCGTCGGCTTTGATTGGCATCCAGTCACCAGCGAACTGTGGTTCACCGACAACGGTCGCGACATGATGGGCGATGACCTTCCTGATTGCGAACTGAATCGCCTGAGCCAGCCCGGCCAGCATTTCGGCTTTCCCTACTGCCACGCCGGTGTGCCTGACCCGCAATTTGGCAAGGGCCGCGCCTGCAGCACCTTTGTCGCCCCTGTCGCCAAGCTGGGGCCGCACGTGGCGCCCCTTGGCATGCGGTTCTACACCGGCAAGCAATTTCCGGCAGACTACCGTAACAACATCCTGATTGCCGAACATGGCAGCTGGAACCGCAGCAAGCGCATTGGCTACCGGGTGAAGCGCGTCGTCATCGACGATGCCGGCAAGCTGGTACGCCAGGAAGTCTTTGCCGAAGGCTGGCTGCAGGGCGAAACACCCTGGGGCCGGCCGGCCGACGTGCTGGTCATGCCAGATGGCGCGTTGCTGGTCAGCGACGATATGGCGGGCGTCATTTACCGGATCAGCTATCGGCCGTAAACCGCCTTCTGATCAAGCGCAGCACCTTGCCGAAATTTGGCCTGACCAGACCCCGTGCGACATGGCGGATGGAGGTCGTAGCGGACCGCGCGAAAACCGCACAGACCATTGCCCACACAGGCTAAAACGGCGAAACATCCGGTTACATTGGTAACCCTTTGCCGCTACACCGGGCCCGCTGTGCGACGTAGCATGGAGCCATGAGACGTGCGCTTTCAGCCTTCCTGACACTGCCTTCCGCCCCGGCTGCCGCTGGCCGGCGCGCGGTTCGGCGTGCGCGCCTCTCGACTCGCTTCTCGGTTGACCTCGCAACTGGATTGTCAGCGGTTTTTCTGGCGGCCAGTTGCCTGCTCATGCCGGGCCCAGTCCAGGCCAATCCCTTCGATGCCATCCCGTGGACCGTCACACGCACCCGCCACAACCAGCAAGACCAGGATCGCGTACGCGAGCAAATCGAGCGGATGGAAGCACGTGCGCGGGCTGACGAGCGGCTTAGCGGGGCACGCCGGGGCGGGTTCGATGACCGGCGCGACGATCGCCGTGATGAGCGCCGTGGCAATGACACTGGCAACAATTTCCGCAACGATTCCGGTGATCCGCGCGGTTACGATCCGTCGCGTGGACGCGGGCGCGACCGTTGAGCGAACCGGCGGCTGCATCCGCTGTCTGACCAGGTAGCGTAAAATACGCGGGTTCGCCCCAAGCGGCGTACCCGCGTCATCGCTGTTCGCTGCGCTACGCTGCTTGAGCGCATTCGCCGGTGCATCCGACTGCGGCCTGTCCGCGCCTCCCCTTCTATCGTATGACCACGCTGACTTCCTCTCTCCCTGCCGCACGTCCCCGCAAGAAATCCAAGCTCCTGACTGTCTTCCTGGCGTTCGTCGCCGGGGCGCTGGGGGCGCACCGCTTCTATCTGAAAGGCTTTCTCGATATCGGCGCCTGGCTCCATCTGCTGAGCACCGTGCTGGGGATCATGGGTGCCACCGTGCTGTTCGCCACAGACTTCAGTTCGGCTTTCGGCTGGGTCACGGCACTGGCCGGCGCAACCTCGCTGGTCAGCGGCTTTCTGGCGGCACTGGTGTTCGGCCTGCGTCCGGATGACAAATGGGATGCGCAATACAACCCGGATGGCGAACCCACGCGCTCCGGCTGGCCGGTCGTCATCCTGCTCATCCTGTCGCTGATGATCGGCACCGGCATCCTGATGGCCGTGCTGGCCTTTAGCTTCCAGTCCTTTTTCGAATCGCAGGTCGAAGCAGCCCGCGCGCTGTCGCAGTAACACGGCTCAATATCGCGGCTCAATAATGCGGCTCAAAACAGGCTGCCCTGCGGGTCCGGCGACGCTGCCGGCCGTGGCGGCCTGAACTGGCTGGTATCGAGCTCGAACCGGTTGTAGCGGTAACCCAGCCGGTCAGCGGTCTTGGTAAAGCGCTGCCGCAACAGGTCCGCCCAGATGCCGGCGCCGCGGATGCGAGCCCCGAATCTGGCGTCGTAGTCCTTTCCGCCATGCATCTCCTGCACGCGATGCATGATCCGGGCAGCACGCTCCGGATAATGCGTTTCCAGCCATTCGCGAAACAGTGGTGCAACCTCCCAGGGCAAGCGCAGCACGATGTAGTTGGCAAACACCGCCCCCGCCTCGCGCGCGGCCTCGAGAATGCGTTCGAGATGATCGTCGGTCAGGAACGGAATCACCGGCGCGATGCTGATGCCGACGGGAATGCCGGCTTCCGTGAGCGTCCGGATCGTGCGCAGCCGGCGCGCGGGTGCCGCGGCACGCGGTTCGAGCAGGCGCGCTAGCGGCGCATCGAGCGTCGTGATGGTGACGGCTGCGACGGCCAGATGCTTCGCCGCCATCGGCGCCAGCAGGTCGATATCGCGTTCGATCAGGGATGACTTAGTGATCAGCGCCACCGGATGATCGCAGTCATGCAGCACCTGCAGGATCTCGCGCGTAATGCCATGGCCCCGCTCGATCGGCTGGTACGCATCCGTGTTGACACCAAGCGCGATAGTTTCGCAGCGGTAGCCTGGCTTTGCCAGCGCCTCGCGCAAGCGCCCGGCTGCATTGGCCTTGGCAAACAGTTGCGTTTCGAAGTCCAGGCCCGGCGAGAGATCGAGATAACTGTGCGTGGGCCTCGCGAAACAGTACACACAGCCATGCTCACACCCGCGATACGGATTGAGCGAGACGTTGAAGGGAATATCGGGCGACGCATTGTGCGTCAGGATGCTGCGGGCCTGCTCGAGCGTGACATGCGTGACCAGCTGCGGCGGCGCTCCGGCATCGGCCTCAGCCGCCCAGCCGTCATCGAACGTTTCCCGGTCGTGCTTCTCGTAACGGCCCTGTAGATTGGTGACCGCGCCGCGCCCTTTGCGGGGCATGCCCGGCGGCTTGCCGGAGGAATCTTCCGTGCTCATGCCACCATCATACGGAATTTCCAGACGGCCCGAAGGCATCCTGCCCGAGCACGCCGGGACACGCCGGCAAACGCTGCGAACAGGCGCCGGCCAGTCACTCCTCGACTGCAATCGCCAGTGTTTCCTTGACCTCTTCCATCACTACATAACTCTTCGACTGCACGGCGCCCGGCAACTGCAGCAGGATATCGCCGAGCAGACGGCGATACTCGCCGATCTCGCGGATACGAGCCTTCAGCAGATAGTCGAAGTCGCCGGACACCAGATGGCATTCCAGCACCTCCGGAATCCGCAGCACCTCGCGGCGGAACTGCTCGAACATATTGCCCGCCTTGCTGCCCAGGCTGATTTCCACGAATACCAGCAGCCCGGCCCCCAGCAACGCCGGGTTCAGACGCGCGTGGTATCCCAGGATGACCTTGTCGCGCTCGAGGCGGCGCACGCGCTCGATGCATGGGGTGATGGTGAGGCCGACAGCCTCGGCCAGGTCTTTCATCGACATGCGGCCGTCGGCCTGCAACAACGCCAGGATCCGGCGGTCCAACCTGTCGAGTTCGCGTTGTGGATGGCGGCTCGTTCTCATCGCTTTATTATGTTTTTCAGAAAAATACGATAACTATTACTACTCATCTTTAAATACGATAGCAGGTATTACTAGATCAAGCGAATCTGAAACGGAGTTGGCAATGCGCATTCTTGTCCTGGGTGGGGGTGTGATCGGTGTGTCGAGCGCGTGGTATCTCGCGCAGGCGGGCCATGAGGTCACGGTCGCCGAGCAGGCCGATGCCGTGGCCATGGGCACCAGCTTTGCCAATGCCGGCCAGATCTCGCCCGGCTACTCTTCGCCGTGGGCTGCGCCGGGCGTGCCGCTCAAGGCCATCAAATGGATGTTCCAGAAGCACGCACCGCTGACCGTGCGGCCGGACGGCACGCTGTTCCAGTTGCAGTGGATGTGGCAGATGCTGCGCGAATGCACGACCGCGCGCTACGTGGTGAACAAGGAACGCATGGTGCGTCTGGCCGAGTACAGCCGCGACTGCCTCCGCACCCTGCGCGCGGATACCGGCATCACCTACGAAGGGCGCCAGCAAGGCACGCTGCAGATCTTCCGCACGGAGCAGCAACTGGCGGCGGCCGCCAAGGATATCGCCGTGCTCGACGACGCCGGCGTGCCTTACCAACTGCTCACGCGCGAAGCGCTGCAACAGGCGGAGCCAGCCCTGGCCCATGTCGATCACAAGCTCGCCGGCGGCCTGCGCCTGCCCAATGATGAAACCGGCGACTGCCAGCTGTTCACCTCGCGGCTCGCGGCAATGGCTGAACAGGCCGGCGCGCGTTTTCGCTTTGGCACGCATATCGATGGCCTGCTGGTGGAAGGCGGTACGGTACGCGGTGCGATTCTCGACGGCATCCCGCATCGGGCCGACCTGGTGGTGGTCGCGCTCGGCAGCTACTCGACGCCCCTGCTACGCGGCCTCGTGAAGATTCCGGTCTACCCGCTCAAAGGCTTCTCCATTACCGCGCCGCTCATGGACGCGGCACGCGGACCGGTTTCGACGGTGCTCGACGAAACCTACAAGGTCGCACTCACGCGCTTCGACAACCGCATCCGCGTCGGCGGTATGGCACAGATCGTGGGTTACGACACGCGCCTCGAACCGGCCAAGCGCGCGACGCTGGAAATGGTGCTCAACGACCTGTTCCCGGGCGCCGGCAATCTGGCCGAAACCACATTCTGGACCGGCCTGCGCCCCATGACCCCGGACGGCACGCCAATCGTCGGCCCGACCCAGGTGACGGGGCTGTGGCTTAACACCGGCCACGGCACGCTCGGCTGGACCATGGCCTGCGGCTCCGGCAAGCTGCTGGCCGATCTGGTTTCCGGCATCACGCCGGCCATCCGCGCCAACGATCTGGCACTGGCCCGCTATCAGCCGCAGGCGGATGGCGCGTTGCGGCCCGCATACGCCTGAACCGGCATTGACATTGCCAATCGATCCTGCACGCGTACCGTGCAGGATCACAGAGGTTTCCGCCCAATCCTGCCCCTGCAATCCCCACCGCCAGATCCCCGGCCATATTTCGTCGCCCCCGGTATACTGACGTGACCGGCACCGCCTGACTCTCCGGGTGCTCAACCCGCCGGCCACAATAACAATATCGGGAAGACACACCATGGCCCAACCGGGCAGGGTCGCGCTCATCGCCATCCTCGGCACTGCCCAGACACTGGCCTGGGCCTCCACCTACTACCTGCCTGCGATTCTCGCCGCCCCCTTGGCCCGGTCGCTGGGACTGTCCGTGTCCACGGTGTTCGCGGCATTCTCCGGCGCACTGATCATCACGGCGTTTGCCGGCCCGGCTGCCGGCAAGGCCATCGACCGCTTCGGCGGCCGGCCCGTACTGCTGGCATCAAGCCTGCTGTTCGCCGCTGGCCTCACCTTGCTCGCGGCAGCGCACGGGCCGCTGCTATTCTTCGCCGGCTGGCTCGTCCTCGGGCTCGGCATGGCCTGTGGCCTGTATGAAGCCGCCTTCGCCGCGCTCGTCTGGCTCTACGGTCATCAGGCGCGCAACGCCATCACCGGCATCGCGCTGCTCGGCGGCCTGGCCAGCACCGTGGGCTGGCCTTTGTCAGGATGGCTCGATGCCGAACTGGGATGGCGCGGCGCTTGTCTCGTCTGGGCCGGCCTGCATCTGGTGCTCGGCCTGCCGCTGAATGCGCTGCTGCCACGTGCGCCCGCATCGGCCGTACCCCGCGCAAGCGCAGCACATACGGCCGCCACGCCATCCGCTGGCACAACACCGCCTGAACCGGCCGCCTCCGATGTCCGCCGCATCCTGATCCTGCTGGCCGTGATCTTTGCCACCACGCTGTTCATCAGCACCGCCATGGGTGCGCATCTGCCGCGCCTACTGCAAGGCAGCGGCCTCACGCTCGCCGCTGCCGTCGGCATTGCGGCGCTGGTTGGCCCTGCACAGGTCGTGGGCCGGTTGCTGGAATTCGGTTTGCTGCGACGCGTCCACCCTTTGCTCTCCGCCCGCCTCGCAGCTGCGGCGCATCCCCTAGGTGCCGCCATCGTGCTGTTGCTCGGCGCGGGGTATGCGCCGCTATTCGCCATCCTGCACGGACTCGGCAATGGCATCCTGACGATCGCCAAGGGACTGCTGCCGCTGGCCCTGTTCGGATCGGCAGGCTACGGCGCGCGGCAAGGGTGGCTGATGGTGCCGGCACGCATCGCCCAGGCATTTGCGCCATTCCTGTTCGGTCTCGGACTGGAGCGCTGGGGAACACAGGCGCTCTGGCTTTCCGTCGGCATCGGCCTGGTGGCCCTCGCCGCCCTGCTGGCACTTCCTGCCCATCGCCACGAAAGCACAGCACACTAGATCGCGCCACGCTGCCTCCAAAGACAACAGGGGGATGCAGTCACCCGCATCCCCCTGGTCTCAGCAGCACCGCCCGGCATGCCGGGCGGACGATGGCAATTACTTGCGCACCTTGTCGATCTCGGCGTAGAACTCCTTGACCAGACCTTCACCGATTTCCTTGGTGTACTTGTCGGTCACCGGCTTCACCTTGTCACGCATGCGGGCACGTTCCTGCGCCGACACTTCGGTCACGGTCACACCCTTCTGCTTGACCTTGGCAATGGCCTTGGCTTCCATCTCGCGCGACACGCGGCGCTGCTCCAGGCGCGTTTCGTTGGCCGCATCCATCAGTACCTTGCGCTCGTCGGCCGACAGCTGGTCCCAGGCCTTCTGGCTCATCATGACGATCAGCGGATTGTAGACGTGGCGCGTCAGCGACAGGTACTTCTGCACTTCGCCGAAATTGTTGGTTTCGAAGGCCACGATCGGGTTGTCCTGGCCGTCCACTGCCTTGGTTTCCAGTGCCGTGTACAGCTCGGTGAAGGCCATGGCGATGGCGTTCGAACCCAGCGTGTTGAACATCTCGATCATCACGGGTGCCTGCAGTGCGCGCAGCTTCAGGCCCTGGAAGTCCTCGGCCTTGGCGATCGGATGCTTGCTGTTCGAAACGTTCCGGAAGCCATGGTCCCAGTACGACAGGCCCACGAGGCCCTTCGGCAGCTTGGTCATGAACTTCTGGCCGACCGGACCGTCCAGCACCGCATCGGCTTCCTTGAAGTCGTTGAACAGGAACGGCAGGTCGAATGCGCCGAATTCCTTGTTCAGGCCGACCAGCAAGCCCGGGGGCATGGTCGTCAGCTCGATGGTACCGCCCTGGAGGGCCGACACGGTCTGCAGGTCACCGCCGAGCGTACCGTTCGGGAACGTACGGACCTTCATCTTGCCGCCGCTCTTCTTGGACACGAGTTCAGCGAATTTCTCCGCGCCGAAGCCCATGTGGCTTTCCTTGGGCTGCACGTGCGAGAACTTGAACGTGCGCGACTTGATGTCGGCTGCCATGGCCTGCACGCCGGACATCAGCAGTGCCGGGGCGATCATGGCCAGCAGCAGTTTCTTCATGGGCTTTCTCATTTCCAATCTCCTTTGATTGATATGGATCTTTTTTAGGGCAGCAATGTCATGCCGCCGGCGGTACCTGCCCGGCCCGCCAGGCCAGCGTTTTCAACAGAATGGGGAGCGATCTCAACCGCCGCTGAACCAGCGTGCCGGCACGATCACCAGGTCCGGGAAGATCACCAGCAGGAACAGCACGATCAGCTGGGCCAGCAGGAATGGCCACACGCCCTTCATGATGTCGTCCATGGTGATCTTGGATGTGCCCGCGACCACGTTCAGCACCGTGCCAACCGGCGGCGTGATCAGGCCGATGGCGCAGTTCATGATGAACAGCACGCCGAAATAGATCGGATCGATCCCTGCTGCCTTGACCACCGGCAGCAGCACCGGCGTGAGGATCAGGATGGTCGGGATCATGTCCATCGCCGTACCGATCACCACCACCAGCACCATGATCATGAACATCAGCAGGATCTTGTTGTCGAGGAACGGCTCGAGTACTTCGATCACCAGTCCCGGCAGGTCGGCGATGGTGATCAGCCAGGCAGACACCAGCGCCGCGGCCATCAGGAACATCACCACGGCACTGGTCTTGGCCGAGGTCAGGAAGAGCGCGTACAGCTGCGAGACCTTCAGTTCGCGGTACACGAACACGGCGATCACGAGGGAATACACCACGGCGACCACGGCCGCCTCGGTCGGCGTGAACACGCCCATCCGCAGGCCAACCACGATGATCACCGGCAGCAGCAGCGCCCAGAAGCCATCCAGCACCGCGCGCAGGCGATCCTTCAGTGGCAGGCGCGGTGCCGGCGTGGCGTCTTCCTTGCGGACAACGAACCACCATGCGATCACCAGGCCGCCGGCGAGCAACAGGCCCGGCACGATCCCCGCGAGGAACAGCTTGGTGATCGACAGACCGCCAGCGACACCAAACACGATGAACCCGACCGATGGCGGAATCACCGGGGCGATACAGCCGGCAGCAGCCACCAGGCCGGCGGACGAATTGCGGTTATGCCCGGCCGCCACCATCATCGGCACCATCAGCGCCGACAATGCAGCCGCATCGGCCACGGCCGAGCCGGACAGGGCCGCGATCACGCAGCCGGCGAGAATGGCCACATAGCCCAGGCCGCCCTTGATATGACCGACCAGCGCCAGCGCCACATTGACGATGCGCTTGGACAGGCCACCCGAGTTCATGATCTCGCCGGCCAGCAGGAAGAACGGCACGGCCATCAGCGCAAAACTATCGGCGCCATTGAGTACGTTCTGCGCAATGATCTGCGCATCGAACATGTCGAGGTGAAACATCAGCGCCATGCCGCACAACAGCAGCGCGAACGCGATTGGCATGCCGAGCGCCATGGAGCCCAGCAGCGAAGTGATGAAAATGGTAATCGTCACGGTA
>DATLHT010000334.1:0-8740 GCA_035539795.1 Burkholderiaceae bacterium | reverse complement strand
AGCGTGGCCAGTGCGCCAAAGAAACACACATTGAACAGGAATACGCCGGTCAGCCCCAGCGCCGCGGTTTCCAGCCACTGGCGCGGTGACAGGCGCGGCAGTCCGCCCTCGCGCCACCACACCAGGCACAGCAGGCAGACGGTGGCGATCAGGTAGCGCCCCGTCGCGGCCGCGAGATGCGGCACGCTCTGCGCCAGCACGCGGCCCGCCACGAACGTGCCGCCGGCGGCCATGGTCATGGCGATGAGACGCAGGTAAAGCCCCGCCAAGGAGCCACCCGCAGGCGCGCCCACCATGGCCTGATTCCCTGCGCGGCTGCTATGCGCCGCCATCAGGCGGTGGGGGCGAAGCGGTAAACACCGTCAGCGTCGTAGGTCCGGACCAGCTCGCCCGCCAGCCAGAGCATATGGAGGTGCGCCAGCGCCTCGCCCATGGCGAAGGTCAACTGGTGGATATCGAACTCGCGCCGGAAGATCACCTGCACGATGTCGCGCGCCGTCTGCGGGGCCTTGCGGCAAGCCTCGCGCGTCTCCTCCAGGCGCTCCACGTGATGGTCGCGCAGCTGCTGGATGCGCGTATGCAGGCCGCGGAACGGCTTGCCATGCGCGGGCAGCACGAGCGTGTTCTCCGGCAGCGGCAGATACGCCTCGAGCGAATCGAGATACAGCTGCAGCGGATTGCCTTCCGGTTCGACGTCGAACACGCTCACGTTGGTGGAGATGCGCGGCAACACCATATCGCCGGAAATCAGCACGCCGGATTCCTCGCAGTACAACGCCATATGCTCGGGCGCATGGCCGAAGCCGACGATCGTGCGCCAGCTCCGGCCGCCCATGCGGATCGTGTCGCCATCGCGCATGCGGCGGTAGCGAACTGGCAGCGAGGGGACCAGCGAGGAGAAATAGGTCTTGCGGTTGCGGATCTGCTCGAGCGTCTCGGGATCGCTCAGGCCATGGCGGGCAAAATGCGCCGCAGCGGCATCGCCGCCCGCATTCGATGGCCCGGTGCCGTGCAGCATATTGTGCGCGAACGAGAAATCACCCAAGCTCATCCACACGCGTGCCGACCAGCGCGACTTGTCCCCGCCATTGGAAATCCAGTCGGCGAGGCCCACATGGTCCGGATGCATGTGCGTGACAATGACGCGCAGCACCGGCAGGCCATCCAGCCCATGCTCGAAGAGCTGTTCCCAATGTGCACGGATCTCGTCGCTGCTGACGCCGCAATCGATCACGGTCCAGCCCTGCACGCCCTCCACTTCATCACGCACCAGCCACAGGTTGATGTGATTCAGCACAAAGGGCAGCGGCATACGTATCCAGAAGATGCCGGGGGCGACTTCATGCTTCTCGGCCGGCTCCGGCAGACGTTCGCCGAAGGGGTAGTCGAGCTGGTGTTCAAGTGCATTCATGTGGGGGTCTCCGCGCCCGGCGCATCGTGGCGCGGGAGCAATGTGCAGGACCGGCGCGGTGCCTGCGCCCGGCGCGCCGTGCCGGTTGTCTGATAGGTCCTTGAATTCTGCAATGGTAAGCGAAAATGCGGCAGCGCATCGCACGACCGTGCTAATTTCAGCAAGTCAATCGAAATCGACGCCATCAAGCGATCATCTGCACTCAACCTTGCGCAAACATTCCCTGTGAAAATTGTGCGGAAGCAGCGCAAACTGGCTGCGTCGAGGCGCTGGCGCGTTCCGTCGGCAGCCAAACCCAACTACAATCGGACACCTGCAGCCTGATTGCCGCCCCCATGTCGCACTTCCCCAAGCTACTCTCCTCGCAGATTGCCTACGACGTTGCGCGCACCATGCTGGACGGTTTCGACCGGCACTACCGGATCTTCCGGGAGGTCAGCCACAGCGCCAAGATGATGTTCGAAGCCGGCGACTGGCACGGTCTGCAGCGCCTGCAACGCGACCGCATCGCCTTCTACGACGAGCGCGTCAAGGAAACCACCATCCTGCTCGAGGACGAGTACGACGCCGAGAACATCGACGATGAGATCTGGCAGCAGATCAAGCTGCACTACATCGGGCTGCTGACCAACCATCACCAGCCCGAGCTGGCGGAGACCTTCTTCAATTCGGTCACCACGCGCATCCTGCACCGCTCGTACTTCAACAACGATTTCATCTTCGTGCGGCCCGCAATCTCCACGGAGTACATCGACACGCACGAACACGGCACGCGTCCGACATACCGCGTGTATTACCCCGGCACGCTGTCGGGCATGGCAGCGACCCTCGAGCGCATCATCCACAACTTCCAGCTGGAGCGGCCATTCGAGAACCTGGCGCGGGACATCGACTATGTCTTGCGCGCCTTCATGGAGCGTTTCGGCGACTTCAAGGTACGGCCGAATTTCCAGATCCACGTGCTGTCGTCGCTGTTCTTCCGCAACAAGAGCGCGTACATCATCGGCCGCGTGCTGAACGGCGATGTCACCATTCCGCTGGCGATTCCGGTCCTGTTCGGCTCCAGCAGCAAGCTGACGCTGGATACCGTGCTGCTCCACAAGGAGCAGTTGATGATCCTGTTCAGCTTCACGCATTCTTACTTCATGGTCGACATGGAAAACCCGTCGGCCTTCGTCACCTTCCTGCGCGACATCATGCCGCGCAAGCCGCGCGCCGAGATCTACACCTCGCTGGGTCTGCAGAAGCACGGCAAGAACCTGTTCTATCGCGACTTCCTGCATCACCTGCAGTACTCGTCCGACCGCTTCATCTCCGCGCCCGGTATCAAGGGCCTGGTGATGCTGGTGTTCACGCTGCCGTCGTTCCCGTACGTCTTCAAGGTCATCAAGGATGTGTTCCCACCGCCCAAGGAAACCACGCGCGCGCTGATCCAGTCGAAGTATCTGCTGGTCAAGCAGCATGACCGCGTGGGCCGCATGGCGGATACGCTGGAGTATTCGAACGTGGCGTTCCCGCTGTCGCGCTTCGACCCCGCCCTGGTCCGCGAGCTCGAGCAGCATGCGCCGTCGATGGTCGAGTACCAGCGCAGCCAGCGCGGCGAGGACGAGATCGTGGTGCGTCACCTGTACATCGAGCGCCGCATGACGCCGCTCAACATCTGGCTGCAGGAAGGCACGGACGAACAGGTGGACCAGGGCATCATCGAGTACGGCAATGCCATCAAAGAGCTGATCGCGGCGAATATCTTCCCCGGCGACATGCTCTACAAGAATTTCGGCGTCACGCGCCACGGGCGCGTGGTGTTCTATGACTACGACGAGATCGAGTACCTGACGGACATCAATGTCCGCAAGGTGCCTGAACCGCGTAACGAGGAGGAGGAAATGTCGAGCGAGCCGTGGTACAGCGTCGGCCCGCACGACATTTTCCCGGAGACCTACCGCACCTTCCTGCTGGGCGATCCGCGCGTCCGCCAGGCCTTCCTGAAGCACCATCCCGACATCTTCGAGCCGGAGATGTGGCAGGCCTTCAAGACACGGCTGCAGGCCGGACAGGTGCACGACTTCTACGCTTACGACGCCAGCGAGCGCTTTATCAACCGCTATGGCGTCGCCAACCAGGAGCAGTCCGCATGACTGACGATATCAAGGTACTTTTCCAGAACAACCGCGATTGGGTCGACCAGGTCAACGCAGAAGACCCCGAGTTCTTCAACAGCCTGGCCAACCAGCAGTCGCCTGAATACATGTGGATCGGCTGCTCCGATTCGCGCGTGCCCGCCAACCAGATTCTCGGCCTCGCGCCGGGCGAGGTGTTCGTCCACCGCAATATCGCCAACGTGGTGGTGTACAGCGATCTCAACTGCCTCTCGGTGGTCCAGTTCGCCGTCGACGTGCTCAAGGTCAAGCACATCACCATCGTCGGCCATTACGGTTGTGGTGGCGTGCGCGCAGCCCTGCTCAAGTTGCGCGTCGGCCTGGCGGACAACTGGATCCGCCATGTGCAGGACGTGGCCTCCAAGCATGAGCGCTACCTCGGCTCGATCCTGCGCGAGGAAGAGGCGCACGACAAGCTGTGCGAACTGAACGTCATCGAGCAGGTGAAGCACCTGTGCGAGACCACGGTCATCCAGGACGCCTGGGAGCGCGGTCAGCCCATCACGATCCACGGGTGGGTGTATGGTGTATCCGATGGCCTGATCCGCGAGCTCGGCATGGCGGTTGCCAGCAATGAACAGCTGCACGAGCAACTGGAACGCGCCTACCAGCAATACAGCGTCGACGCCTACGGCCGCCGCTGAACCCGGCTCAGCAGGAGCGGGCATGGCGGACGGGCAACCGCTCCCAGCGTGCCATCCAGCAGGGCTCGGGCAGTGCCGCGCAAAGTCTTCCGCCCGCGTCGAGAAGGAGAACGTCCATGCACGATCCGATCGTCATTGTTTCCGCCGCACGCACCCCGATGGGGGCATTCCAGGGTGAACTGTCCAGCTTGACCGCGCCCCAGCTCGGGGCCGTGGCGATCCGCGCGGCGCTCGAACGTGCCGGCCTGCAGCCAGAGCAGGTCGACGAAGTCGTCATGGGCTGCGTGCTGCCCGCCGGCCAAGGCCAGGCACCCGCCCGGCAGGCAGCGCTCGCCGCAGGCTTGACCGAAGCGACCGCCTGCACCACCGTGAACAAGATGTGCGGCAGCGGCATGCGCGCCGCCATGCAGGTGTACGACGCCCTTGTAGCCGATGCCTTCTCGATTGGCATTGCCGGCGGCATGGAAAGCATGAGCAATGCACCCTACCTGTTGCCCAAGGCACGCAATGGCTATCGCATCGGCCACGGCATGGTGTTCGACCACATGATGCTCGACGGACTCGAAGATGCCTACGACCGCCTGCCAGACGGCAGCCGCCGCGCCATGGGCACCTACGGCGAGGCATGTGCCGCGCACTATGGTTTCACGCGCACGGCGCAGGACGACTTCGCCCTGGCCTCGGTACAACGCGCGCAACAAGCCGCGCAGAGCGGGGCCTTCGACTGGGAGATCGCCCCGGCCACCGTCACCACCCGTCAGGGCGAGATCCACGTTGACAGTGACGAAAGCCCGCGCCGCATCCAACCCGACAGGATCCGCACGCTGAAGCCGGCGTTCGCGCCTGACGGGACGGTGACCGCCGCCTCGTCCTCCTCCATCAGCGACGGCGCGAGCGCGCTGACCATGATGCGCGCCTCGACCGCCCAACAGCTCGGCCTAGCACCGCTGGCCACGATGCTCGGCCATGCCACGCATGCACAGGCACCGGCCTGGTTCACCACCGCGCCCGTTCATGCCATCCGCAAGCTGTGCACGCGCCTCGGCTGGGACATCGGCAGCGTCGACCTGTTCGAGATCAACGAAGCGTTCGCAGTCGTGCCCATGGCTGCCATGCACGACCTCGGCATTGCGCACGAGCGCCTGAACGTGCACGGCGGCGCCTGCGCCCTCGGCCATCCGATCGGCGCATCCGGAGCGCGTATCATGACGACATTGCTGGGCGCACTGCGCGCCAGCGGCGGCCGGCGCGGCATTGCCAGCCTGTGCATCGGCGGCGGCGAAGCGACGGCGGTCGGCATCGAGCGGCTCTAGCCATCGGTATACCGATTCATACGGATATCAGGCGCAGTGAGCGCCACGGTAAGATGAGCGGGCGGTGCGCGACGTCGTACCCCCGGACCGGACAGGACAGCGGAAGGATGCCCGCGCTCTGCCGGAGTTTTTCCAAGAACAGCATCCAGGGGGAACGGCATGCCAGTGGCTTTGATTCTCGGCGCCTCGCGCGGCATCGGACTGGAATTCGCGCGGCAGTACCGGGCCGATGGCTGGCGCGTGGTGGCCACCACCCGCAGCGACGACGGCCAGCGTGCGCTCGAGGCGCTGGGAGCGGAAGTCCACCGGCTCGACCTGACCGACCCGACCGCGGTCGCCGCCCTCGGCTGGAAGATCGACGGCGAAGCTTTCGACGCTGCCATCTACTGCGCAGGTGTGATGGGCATGCGCACGCATGGCATCCAGCCGGTGCACCAGGACAATTTCGATACGGTGATGCGCACCAACGTGCTGGGCCCGATGATGGCCCTGCCGATCATCCTGCCCGCCGTGGAAGCAGCGACCCAGGCACGCGGCGGCAAGGGCGGCGCGCTGGCCGTGCTGTCGAGCCGCATGGCAAGTCTCGGCGAAATGGAAAGCAACAGCAACTGGCTGTACCGCGCGAGCAAGGCCGCGCTCAACGTGGTGGTCAAGGCCACCGCGCTTGAGGCGCAGCAGGCCACGGTGGTGGCCCTGCATCCGGGCTGGGTGCGCACCGACATGGGCGGCCCGCTCGCGGAAATCTCTCCCAAGCGCAGCGTCACGGAAATGCGCATCGTGCTTGCCGAGATCAGCCGCGCCCACAATGGCGCCTTCCTGAATCACGACGGCAACGCCATTCCCTGGTAACGCCGTGATAGCGTTGCATCAATACGGTCACGCTGCAATATCTTGATCTTTGGTACGCTGGCAAGCGTTTCGACATGCGCCTTTTGCACGGCAGCGACCGCAGACTGGGGCGTGCATCTCAACCGACGCAGTAGTCGCCAGTCCCGATGCGGTAGACAGGCAGCCGTCGTCGCCCGCAGTTCGACCCACCGTACATCGACACGGCGTGCCACAATCGCGGGCATCGCAATCATCGGGATTGCCCTTCCGACCACAAGGAGCTGACTGACATGAAAAAAGGCTTGCGCTTCAGCGAAGCGTGGTTTCAGCGTGGCCTGTGGCTGATCGCCATCATCTTCGCCAACTTCCTGATCGGCCTGGGCAGCCTGGTCGTCAGCGACCTGCCGCGCGTCGACAATGTGCCCCGACTCGAGGACTTCGTCGACCAGAAGGCAGCGAAGCCGCTGCGCGACAGCATCGACGCCGCGGACGTCACGCTCAAGCAGAACAATGATGAGACCGCACGCGCGCAGCTGCTGCTCGATACCGCACGCAACGACACGCGCCAGGCCCGCGCGGCTTTCCAGAACTGGATCGCCTCGCGGACCGCGACCACGGAAGCCGCGCAGAACCCCGAAATTGCCCGGCGCACGCAGGAGCTCGATGCGCTGGTGGCGCGCGAGCGCACGGCCGAACGCGCGGTCGAGGCACTGCGCCAGCGCGCGCTGGCGGTACGCACCGAGCAGCAGCAGGCGCGCACGCAGCTGGATACCCTCGAAGATGCCGGCCGCAAGGAGCTGGAACGCGCCATGCGCGCCAGCGAGCTGCGCGTCTTCGGCCTGCGGCTGGCGCTGACCCTGCCGCTGCTGGCCATCGCCGGCTGGCTGTTCGTCAAGCACCGCAAGAGCCGCTACTGGCCCTTCGTCTGGGGTTTTATCTTCTTCGCCGGTTTCGCCTTCTTCGTCGAGCTGGTGCCATACCTGCCGAGCTACGGCGGCTATGTGCGCTACCTCGTCGGCATCGTCCTGACGGGCGTGATCGGCCACTACGCCATCCGCGCGCTACAGCGCTACCTCGAACGCCAGCGCGAGGCCGAGCGCCAGCCAGATAGCGCACGCCGCCAGATGCTCGACTATGACGTGGCACAAAGCCGCCTCGCCAAGAAAATCTGCCCCGGCTGCGAACGGCCGATTGCCACCGACGATCCGCAGCGCAACTTCTGCATGCACTGCGGCATCTGCCTGTTCAACAAGTGCACCCAGTGCGATGCGCGCAAGAACGCCTTTGCGCATTACTGCCACGCCTGCGGGGCGGGTACAGTGGAGCCCGCAACGGCAGCAGGAACAGGCATGGCATGAGCAAGGCGGTCCGCAACAAAGTCTCGCAAGGTAACGATGCCTGCCCGTGCGGCGGTCCCTCGCTCGCGACCTGCTGCGGCCCCTACCTTGCGGGCGCGCAGCTGCCGGCCCGGGCCGACCTGCTGATGCGCTCGCGCTACACGGCCTATGTGCTCGGCGACATGGCCTATCTGCGCGCCACCTGGGATCCGGCGACCTGTCCTGCCACGCTCGACGATGCGCAGCCGCCGCAGTGGCTGGGCCTGAAGGTCGTGGCATACACGCTGCACGACGAAACACACGCCGAAGTGGAGTTCGTGGCACGCTACAAGATCAATGGCCGCGCCTACCGGCTGCACGAGCGCAGCCGCTTCGTCCGTGCGGATGGCCGCTGGCGCTATGTGGATGGCGACATGCTGGATTGAACGCGTTGGCGGCGGATCTCCGGTGCCCACCGCAGACTGGCAAGACACGCCGCAAGCGCCTCGCTCGGCACAAAAATCGTCTTCTTCTTGTAATTCCAGGCGTATTCCCGCCAAACCATACCTAAATCGCATTTTTGCAGCGCATTGCCGCCTGCTGGCGCCTTCCCTAAGATAGTCCGGTCCCGACCGATCTCGCCAGCATCCGCTGGCCCAGGAGTGCGCTGTGTCCCGTGTTGTCCCTGCTGCCTTTGCCAATCCCGTGCCCGCTCCGGCGCATCCGCCCCGGGCGGACAGGCCGGGCCATGCCACGGACAATGCGACATGGCAGGCACGGTCGCGGGCGGCCGTGTGGCATCCGTGCACGCAATCCATCCGCTTGGAGGCCGCGCCGCCGCTGCCGGTGGCGCGCGGCGAAGGCGTCTGGCTGTATGACCATGCCGGCCAGCGTTACCTCGACGCCACCAGCTCGTGGTGGGTCAACCTGTTCGGCCACGCGCACCCGGCGATCAACGCCGCGCTGAAGGCGCAGCTGGACACGCTGCCGCATGTGATGCTCGCCGGCTGCACGCACGCGCCGGCGGTCGAGCTGGCCGAGCGGCTGGCGGCGCTCACGGGCCACGCGC
>DATLHT010000333.1:0-1714 GCA_035539795.1 Burkholderiaceae bacterium | reverse complement strand
GAGAGATCCTTGACCTAGTCTTGAACCAATGGAAGGGCTCGGAAGCTCCGCAGCGTTCACTACAGCACACTGCCGTGTTCCTCTGGCTTCTCTTGCTCATCCTGGCCGGTGCGCTGTTGCTCGATGGGTGGCTGTTGAAGGCGCGGCTCGAAAAGCACTGCAATGATTTCGCCCGCCCCGATTCGCATATCGAATGTGCGCAAAACGTGGAAGGTGAAGCGGGTGGGGAAGGGCAGGACGTTGGACATGCGGCGGATGCTGATCCGCTGATCGGGGTGCGTCCATGACGAATATTCATCATGAGCCACGCTCACGCGTGGTGCTGCGGTATACGCGCGAGGCGGTGAAGCAAAAGCTGCTCCGGGTGCTGCCGTTCTCTGAAACCGTGGCCGAGGCCTACCTGGCACAGGTGCAACCGGAAGACCGCACGCTTCGCTTCAAGGAATCAGGCGATACGGTGGACACGGCGAACAAGGCGCGTGCGCATAACCACCAGCTTGTCGACCGGCTCATCAAGGGCGTCAGCCGTGAGTTCCATGGCGACCTGGAGGAGTTTTGGGTGCGGGCGCTGCCGGAACCTTTCCGCGGCGATTGCATGGCTGAGCTGGTGCGCCGGTATGGCTTCCTCGCAGCGCGCCCGCTGACCAGCCATGACGAGGTGATGTCGCACGGCATACCCGGCCTGGCTAAAGAGTTCGGCGAGACGATGGCCGCGCTGGCCGGAGTGTTGGCCGACGGCAAGATTGATGCAACCGACGGGCCGCTGATTCGGCGCGCCCTGCAAGAAGGCACGGACTTGATGGCGGCATGGGCGTCCATCCAAGGGCGCTTGCTGCCCGTACTGGATGCGGCCGATGCACACGGCGCTGCAGTGGGAACACAGGGGAGCTGATGCGCATGACGACAGGGGGAGTCAGCAGCAGGGCCCATCGGGCTTCGCGTCACGGTGCCTGCCACCAAGCGGCCGCACGAAGCGCGATGGAAGCGGCACGACGCGCACTGGATGAGCCCGGCCTATTGCCCGGTGACGAGGCCTGGGCCGAGCACGAACAGCTGCGGCTGCGCGATAGCGCAGTCGATGCCGCGCAGGGTGAACTGCCCTTTGAGGCTGCACCTTGATGCGCGCTGTGCAATGCGAACCCCGCACCCCGTGGAGAGAAGTCAGACTGCGTGCGGTCAGGCACCCCCATTCAGTAAGCCACCCCTCTGTTCAGCTTTGTGCCGGGCGCGGGTCCTCCCTGGGCACCGGCCTAGCGGGTCAGCTAACGCGCAATAGCTGGGTAGTTAGCGAGGTCAATAGTTACTGAAATGGTGGCCTCGAACTACGACGACGTCCTGGGCCAGCTGCTCGATGCCGGCCTGCTCATACCGCCTGGCGAAGGCCTGCGCGTCAACACCTCCAAGCCAGTGCGGGTGTTCACCCAAGACGGTGGGCGCGAACGCCGCGGCTGGTATCTGCTGAAAGAATGGTCGCCCAGCGCTGATCGCCTGCTCATCGTGGGCAGCTTCGGCGTGTGGCGCGGCGCGGAGAAAAACTCGCAGAAGGTCGCGCTGCCCAAAGACGACAGCGGCCGCATTACTGCCGAACAGCGCGCCGCGATGCGGCGCGTGTGGTCCGAACAGGCGAAGGCCGCGGACCTGCAGCGAAAGCGCGAAGCCGACACCGCGGGCATCCGCGCTCGAAGGCCTGGGCAAAGCTGCTGCCGGAGGGTGA